>CAYREL010000071.1:0-5684 GCA_964423275.1 uncultured Flavobacteriales bacterium
TTGGTAATAATCTTTTTTACTCATTTTAAAGCTATTTATTCTCCTACTACTACTTTGGCAAATCTTATTACTTTCTCATTTAAAGTATATCCTTTTTCGATAACGTCCATAACTTTACCTTTCATTTTGTCTTTCGTGGCAGGTATTTTAGTAATAGCTTCATGTATGTCTGGATCAAAGCTTTTCCCTATTGAATCCATTGGTGTTAAACCTTGATTAGTTAAGGTTTTAAATATTTTGTTGTGTATTAACTCAAAACCTTCTTTAATAGTAGATATTTCTTCCACATTCTCATTATTAACTATTGCTCTTTCAAAATCGTCTAAAATTGGAATGATTTCTTTCAAAACATTTTCACTTGCATTGGTAATAATGTCTATTTTTTCTCTGGCAGTTCTTTTCCTGTAATTCTCAAACTCTGAATACAACCTAACGTATTTGTCTTTAAAATCAATATTAATTTCTTTTACAACACTTTCTTCAGAAGCCTCATTAGCTGAATCTACTTTGTTTTCATGTTCTGAATCTTCATTTAACTTTTTCTTTTTCTTTGATTTCATTTAAGATAGATATTTTTGCAGGTGTTATGCAAATTACGAACCAAATCTAAAATACGACAAAGTGTCATATTTTACAATGAGTTAATATTGATTAATTTTTACTAAAGTGATTTTACCAACTTATCTATTTGTTGGTGTAGTGCAATTCCCCTTAAGTTTTTAGATATTATTCTACCATCTGCATCAATTAGAAAATTGTAAGGAATTCCTCTAACGCCATATTTGGTGGCACTTTCACTTGCCCAGCCTCTAAGATCGCTGACATGTTCCTCCCAGATTAAATTATCTTTTAAAATTGCATTTTCCCAAGCAGATTTGTTCTTGTCCAAAGAAACACTATAAATCTTAAAGCCTTTTGCATCTTTAAATTTGCTTTTTGAATATTTATTATAGGCGGCAACGACATTAGGATTTTCCCTTCTACATGGTCCACACCAGGAAGCCCAAAAGTCAATTAAAACAATGTTGCCTTTTAAGGAGGATAGTTTAATATTATCTCCATTTGGGTTTTTTAAATCTAAATCTGGTGCAATATTTCCAATATTCACACCTGAGGTTTTATCATTTGAGGTCTGAGCTTCGAAGCTGCTTGTGCAAATTATAATGCTTAGAATAATAAAATTTAAGATTTTCATTCTTATTTCAAATTAAATATTAATCAATTCTTTTTATCTGAGCTCCTAGATTAAGTAACCTTTCTTCAATATTTTCATATCCCCTATCTATTTGTTCAATATTAAGGACCGTACTTTTACCTTCAGCAGATAAAGCTGCTATTAAAAGTGAAACTCCAGCTCGTATATCAGGTGAAGTCATTTTAATTCCTCTCAAAGATGATTTTCTATCTAATCCAATTACTGTAGCTCTGTGTGGGTCACATAATATAATTTGAGCACCCATATCTATTAATTTATCTACAAAAAACAATCTGCTTTCAAACATTTTTTGATGAACCAAGACACTTCCTCTTGCCTGAGTGGCAGTAACTAGAATTATACTTAATAAATCTGGTGTAAATCCTGGCCATGGAGCATCTGATATTGTCATAATAGAACCATCAATAAAAGATTCTATTTCGTAATTTTCTTGTGATGGAATAAATATATCGTCTCCTTTCCTCTCGAGTTTAATACCTAATTTTCTAAATACATTTGGAATCATTCCTAGTTTTTCATAGGCAACATTTTTAATCAGTATTTCGGATTGAGTCATAGCCGCTAATCCAATAAAACTCCCAATTTCTATCATGTCTGGAAGAATCGTGTGAGAACATCCATCCAGCTTTTCAACACCATTAATTAAAATTTTATTGGAACCAAGACCAGTTATATCAGCTCCCATACTGTTGAGCATTTCACAAAGTTGTTGAATATATGGTTCGCAAGCAGCATTGTAAATGGTTGTCTCTCCTTTTGCTAAAACAGCAGCCATAATAATGTTTGCTGTCCCTGTGACTGAAGCTTCATCTAGCAACATGTAGGTTCCCTGGAGGCCATTAGGTGAATGCGCTTTATAAAAATTGGTGTCCTTATCATAGTCAAACTCAGCACCAAGTTTTTGAAACCCTATAAAATGAGTATCTAACCTTCTTCTGCCAATTTTATCTCCTCCGGGTTTTGGAATATAACCTTTGCCAAACCTAGCCAAAAGTGGCCCAACAACCATAATAGATCCTCTTAGGCTTGCTCCTTTCTTTTTAAATACATCAGAAGTCATTATATCTACATCTACCTCATCTGCTTTGAAACTGTAAGAGCCTTTTTTGAGCTTTTTTATTTTAACTCCTAAAGTGGATAGTAAATCAATTAGTTTATTAACATCAATTATATCGGGAATATTATTAATAATTACTTCTTTTTCGGTTAATAAAACTGCATTAATAACCTGAAGAGCTTCGTTCTTAGCTCCTTGAGGAGTTATCTCTCCTTTAAGTTTTTTGCCTCCAATTATTTCAAAAGCTCCCATTGTACTTTCTTCTGTTTTTATTTTTTGGATAGTTCTTACTATTGTTTGTTTTCTTTTTCTTGAATGCTTTTACAATGTCATTAGTATCTCTAAGTTGGTCAGAAGTGATAGTTAACTTGCCTCCTGAAAGATCTTCTAACTGCTTAATTATCAAGCCGTCGCTTACCGAATCTCTATTCCATTGAAGATAAGACGTCTTAAGTAGATTGGCAATATGTTTTACTAATTTTTCTTTGTCTTCTCCTTCTTTAAGTTCAGTAGCTGCTTTCACCATATCTTCCATTATTTTTCCATAATGCTTAAATTTTATAGCATTACTTGGATATGGGACTTCCTCAGGTTTTGATTGGTAGAGTTCTTTCTCTGGCTTTTTGTACGGAGATTCTACGTCAAGTTCAAAATTTGCTATTATATGAAGATGAGCCCATATTTTTTGAGCGTGCTCCTCACTATTATTATTATTTTTTGTATTTGGATTAATTAAATCCATGACTTTAACAATAACATTTACACATTTTTGTCTCTCATCTTTGTCCTGAATTTTTATGGCATGTTCTACCATTTTATGAATATTCCTTCCATATTCAGGTATTGCTAATTTTCCCATTTCTGTGTTGTATCCCAAATCTAGTGTTGACCTCATAATAAAATTGTGTGAAATTCTGTTTCAAATGTAGCAATTTAACGGAACAATACAATCAATTTTAAATCAATTGAAGTTTGGCAAATTTTAATAACAATTGTTTTTGACCTGCGCTAGGGAAGAAAACTGTAGCCTTTGTATTTGGAAAATCACCGTTTAGTTCAACTACTTTACCTTTCCCAAATCGTTCGTGAACTACTTCATCTCCAATATTTATTTTTAAAATATCCTGTTCTTTATTGTAACTAGCACTATTGTCTGTATTGCTTACTTTTTTAAGATGAGCCAATGGTTTACTAAATTTATTTTTTAATGGCTGTGATGAAGATTTTGAAAAACTCTTTTTGAAAGGTTCAGAAGATCTTTTTCTTGAGAAGGTATGCTCGATATATTTTGGATCTAGTTCTTCCAAAAATCTACTTGGCTCACATTGTATTAAATTCCCCCATCTAAATCTACTTACAGCATAAGATAAAGTCAGGTTTGTTTTTGCTCTAGTAACTGCAACATAAAATAATCTTCTTTCCTCTTCAAGATCAGATTTTGAATTTTTTGCCAACATTGAGGGGAATAAATCTTCTTCCATTCCAACAACATGTATACTAGAAAATTCTAATCCTTTTGCAGCATGGATTGTCATTAATGAAACTTTATTAATATCATCTTCTTCTCCTTTATCTGCATCGGTTAATAATGCAACATCAATTAGAAAATCTCCTAGTGCAACAAGGGAATCGCCTTCAGAGTTTTTGGAGAATTCTTGAATTCCATTTAATAGTTCTTGAACATTTTCAAATCGGACAATTCCCTCCGGAGTTCTGTCACTACTTAAATCTCTAATTAACCCTGTATTTTTAGCTATCTCTAAGGCTAGCTCATAGGCATCAGATTTATTTAATCTGGAGTTGTAATTCAAGATCATAGAGGTGAATTGATCTAGTTTGCTTCTTGTTCCACTATTAACTTCAAATCCAAATAGATTTGGATCTTTCAAAACAGCCCAAAGTGAAACATCTCTTTCGTTAGCACATACTATTGCTTTATTTATGGTTGTAAGACCAATTCCTCTTTTAGGATAATTAATAATTCTTTTAAGAGCTTCTTCATCATTTAAATTAGCCGACAATCTGTAATAGGATAATAAGTCTTTAATTTCTTTTCTTTGATAAAAAGACAACCCACCATAAATTTTATATGGTATGTTTAATTTTCTTAAAGCTTCTTCAAAAGATCTTGATTGGGCATTGGTTCTGTAAAGAATAGCAAAATTTTTATAAGATATACTTTGTGAAACTGAACTGTCAAAAATACTGTTAGCTACCACTTTTCCTTCTTCATTGTCCGAAAAACTTTTTACTATTTTTATTTTACTTCCAATGTTGTTTTCTGTCCATACATTTTTTTTAATCTGATCTTTATTGATTCTAATTATGCTATTTGCAGCCTCAACAATATTTTTAGTTGATCTATAGTTCTGCTCCAATTTAAACAGTTGATAGTCTGGGTAATCTTTTCTAAAATTTAAAATATTTTTAATATTTGCACCTCTGAAAGAATAGATGGACTGTGCGTCATCTCCCACAACACAAATATTTTCAAAGCGAGCTGCTAGCGATTTTATTATTAAATACTGAGCGTGGTTGGTGTCTTGGTATTCATCTACAAGAATGTATTTGAACTTATCTTGGTATTTGTAAAGTACTTCTGGGTTTTGTTTTAGTAAAACATTTGTTTTGAATAATAAGTCGTCAAAGTCCATAGCAGAAGCTCTAAAACACCTTTGACTGTAAGTCATGTATATATCACCAATTTGTGGTCTTCCAGTAGATCGATCAGTTGATTTTATCTCACTGTCATTTATATAGTTTTCGGGTCCAATTAAACTGTTTTTTGCTGCAGAAATTCTGTTATATATAATACCAGGTTTGTATAGTTTGTCGTCTAATTTTTTTTCTTTTACAATTGTTTTAATTAAACTTTTTGCATCTTGAGTATCATAAATTGTAAAATTGGAAGGAAATCCAATTTTTTCGTGTTCAACTCTAAGAATTCTAGCAAAAACAGAATGAAAAGTGCCCATCCAAATATTTCTAGAGTTTTCTGAACCAACCATTGTTGAGATTCGTTCTTTCATTTCTTGGGCAGCTTTGTTTGTAAATGTTAGAGAAAGAATATTAAATGGATCAATTCCATTTTCTATTAAATATGCAATTCTGTGAGTCAAGACCTTCGTTTTGCCAGATCCAGCACCGGCAATGACCATTATTGGCCCATTGATTACTTTTGTTGCTTCAATTTGCGATTTATTTAGTCCTTGAAGTATGTTCATTTTTTTAGTTCCAGTTTCGCTTAGAGAATTTATAAATATTTTTTTTGTAAAACAACAATAATTTTAGCTATAACTATACAATAAATAAATAATAAATAATCCTCAGTAAATAAACATTTTAAAAATAATCGATGATGTATTGGATTTTTAAGATATTCTCATACCTTTGCAAGCCGAAAAATCAATA
>CAYREL010000072.1:0-5665 GCA_964423275.1 uncultured Flavobacteriales bacterium
TCCACACGGGTATATTGAGGTACCAACCTTATTTACTTAGGAATGATCTCTGTGTTTGCTTAAATCTCTACCTAGATAACCAACAGTATTAGCTTTAGCTGCTGCTTCTCTTTTTGCTATCCAGTTTAAGACTGATTTTTTAATCCACTTATACATCAGCTACTCCTAATAATGCACTAAATCCAAATATATCCATAAGAACAAAAGTAAAGATCATAAGTACTATACTCCACATAATTAATTTACCATTAAAATTAGAGGCTGATAATTTAATGGCAATTATTTCATTTCCTAGTAACCTTAACATTAACTCAAATTCATTATGATCTGTATTGACCACCACTCCAGTTTTTTTTTCTTCAGCCATTAGTTCCTCCGTGGCGAATAAGTTGAAGGTTTCTGTTGCTAGGTACCTTCGGACCCCGTTAAATTATGCCGCTAAGGCGTAATCCACAGATGCAACATTATCGTTTGCAATTATCGTTTTGTTCGCGTTAACCCAGCTTACATCGGGATAGCTCCACGTCTCCTACTAACTACCAGTCGATCCTATTTCGCCCCCATCATAACACCACGACTCTTATTTTACGACACCCGTGGCCGTGGTGTTATGGTGGAGGCGGCGGGTACTGCCCCCGCGTCCTGTACAGTTTTTGAATTGCTTCATCACTACTACTTTATTTATACATAATGGAATTCGTTAAAGCATTCCGCCACATATGAATTAGCTATATCAATATCGAAAGCAGATTTAAGAGTATCATCTTTTAGTAGATTAACCACTATTGTTTGAGCCTCTATTACACTTTCAGACTCACTAATAATATTTTCTAAATCTGTTGATTGAACTGATTCTTCGATATCCATGACATAGTTTTTAATTTTTGACATTTGGTTTCCTTCCTTGTTTCATTTTATAGATCTATTATAACACACTTTTAAGAGAATGTAAAGGATTATTTTCAATTAAAAGTTAAAATCATAAAACTTTCTTGGCTCATTTGCCAGTTGAAATCTAGATCCACCAGCATTTTTCCAACCTTTTTTACCTAGACGAATTCTGAAAACCGGATTGTCTTCATTTGAAGTGATATCCCACTTCTGTTCGCTTTGGTTAGATGTATGGCCAAAGAATCCGCCAGGATGAAAATCTCTTTTCCAAGGGAGTGCTTTTGAATCCATAGCACGGATTTCAATAGTTTTGTCAGAGATAACTTTTACAACTTCGTATGGTTCAACATCTGAGTAACCTAGCATATTAGCGTATTTCATAGTATTTCCTTCCTTTTCCATTTTATAGATCTATTATAACACACTTTTTTGTAAATGTAAAGGACTTTCTGCAGTTTTTAATACTTTTTTTTTATAAATAGTAGTCTAAGGATTTAGTAACGGAACCCATCATGAATTATAAAAATATTGTAGCGTTAGTATTTGGATTAACGTTGATGTCCAACATGGCTACAGCGCAAACAACAAGCAATGTGAATACAGACTCGAAATCGAATTCGACTGTAAATACCGATGCGAACTCACGCACCATTGTTATTTCACCACCACCTTCGGCTATTTCGCCAAGTGTTGGCTCGTCATCATCAGACCTATGTACTGTCGGAGTTTCAGGAGCTGTTCAGACACAGATCCTTGGTATTTCTACTGGTGAGATGGTAAGAGATGCTAATTGCGAAAGATTAAAAATAAGTAAAACACTATATGATATGGGAATGAAAGTAGCGGCGGTATCAGTGTTATGCCAAGACCGTAGAGTATATAATGCAATGGAAATGGCAGGAACTCCTTGTCCATTCTTAGGTGAAATCGGTGACAAAGCTACTGATGGTTGGAAAACAAATCCTGACCGCATTCCACCTATAGAAGTAATGGAGACAAAACAGGATGTTCAAAAAAGAAACGGGGCAGTTGCTGGCGCTACTATTGGTAGTGTTCTTCTCCTACTCCTCTTATTGTAACGCACAACAACTAGGAACAACTGATTGTTCAACAGATGGAAGTGTAAACTTTATCACTGGAACAACTTGTGCAGCCAACCCGTCTACACACCTACAACAATCTCAAACAGTATTTGACTCTACGCAAAATACACTACCAAATTTTAATTCTGGTAGTTTCAATAATGGTGCAACTGGAACTATTTTTACTTGGAATGGTAATAAAGAGCTATGGTGGCAACACACTCAAGATACTTATGCGGTGTCAATTGCAATTAATCAGGCACTTAGAAGTGCTGGTATAAAAATTGATGGTTACCATATGCAAATGGAAATCTTTAATAAAAACCATAATACAATTGGTGGTAATTGTCTAGTCGCAAAAACAAATGGTAAATGCCTTGATGTACTAGAATTAAAAATTATTGGATATGATGCTGCTGGTAATCAGGTATCTTTAGACACATATGACTATAGTGGATTAGATACTCATAATATTAACCCCAGTGCTTCAGACCCAAACTGGTCACAACAAAATATATTTTCGTGGGCACCTACTCAAATTGGTGTTGCAAATGTAGAAGTAGAAATCTTTGGATATGATGCTGGTTACTGGCGAGGGAACTACGGGCCTAGAGTAAAAAATATGGTCGGTAGCGTAATCTACTCGGCAGACATATGTGTAACAAATCCTTTGCACGATGCTTCTTGTTCAGGTTATGCAAGTGCTTTATTTACTCAAGCGTGTAATGCAAATCCATTATTTGACTCTAGTTGCCCAGGATATGCAACTGCGCTTTTAACTCAACAATGTAATGCTAATACACTATATGATCCTAGTTGCCCAGGATATGCAGCAGCTTATCTAGCAAATCAATGTAAATTAGATCCATTGTATGATTCTAGTTGTCCGGGTTACTCAATTGCATATCAGACTAAAAAATGTACTAATGATCCAACATCAGATCCTTCTTGCCCTGATTACTATGTAGCTATGTGTGAAGCAAATCCTTTATTTGATATGGGTTGTATTGGATATGATGTTGCTTATTTTGATCAGCAATGTACTCAAGATAATCAATACAATCAAAGCTGTCCAGGCTATGTAGATCTTTCGGGTAATGATGGTGATATTGCTATCTTTGATCCTATTGTTGAAGACGTAATTACAGTAGAACCAGAACTAGATTTTTATGAGCCAGAAGTTCCCGTATATACACCAACGTATACAGAAGAAATAGTTGAGGTTGAACCTGAATCAATAGAGATAAATGAATACCAACAAGTACTAGAAGACGATATCGAACGTGAAATAGCTGAACTAGAAAACGAAGGTGATGCTATGAACATGGAAGATGATATTGAAAAGGAAATAGCGCAATTAGAAAATTCTACATCCTAGGATCGTAGTGACGCTGATCCAGTAGTCAATGGTGGTAAAGAAGTTATGGAGGATGATATTGAAAGAGAAATCGCGGAATTGGAACAAGAATCGGATACCGACAAAGGGGACTCAGAGTCCACACTCAAGGATGGAGTACAAGTCGCCGATAGTAATGCTAGGCCCGACAAAGTGGACAACAGCCCAAAAAGCAGTAAACGGGAAAATGTACCAAATCCAGATGCTAGTAAGAGAGATAAAATCAAATGGCTAATAGCTCAAAAGGCTATTGAAGCTACTAAGGAATTAGAGAACGCTGTTACTTTAGAGCAACAGATGAACATACAACGACGACTTCTGGCACTTATAAGTTTTGTACCAGATTTTAGTGATTATGGAGAAAAAGAAAATGTTAACCAAGTAAATTTCTATCCACCAAAGCCTACTGTAGATCATGCTTATGCTAGATGGTTTTTGAATGACCCAAACTTTGGAGCGATGGAAAACTTACAATATCCTAACTTAAGGTAAAACAAATGATAGATCCTTTTACCGCTATTGCAGCGGCAACTACTGCGTTTAAGACAGTACAGAAATTTGTACAAGCCGGACAAGATTTTGAAAACACTGTGGGTCAAATGGGAAAGTGGTATACAGCAGTTTCTGACTTTAGACGTGGTCAGCAAATGCAAAAGAATCCACCACTCTTTAAGAAACTATTTAATGCTGGTTCTGTAGAGGAAGAAGCTTTACAGTTACTAATGCATGAAAAAAAGATTATTGAACAAGAAAAAGAACTACAAACTATATTAAATTTTAGATATGGCTTTGGAACTTGGGACGAACTTACAGAAATGAGACGTAAAATTCGTGATCAACGAGAAAAAACTCTTTATAGACAAGCACGGAGACAAGCAGCTTTTGTAGAGGCTGTTCAAATTGGAGTAGCAATAGCTTTACTTCTATCACTATCTGGTGGTTTATTATATTGGGTGGCAAGTGCTAGAGGTATTATCTAATCATGGTCCACGCATTTATGTTAGTGGTAATATTAGGCACTGGTGAGTTTAGAAAAACTCAACCAAATCCAATGTACTTTTATTCTATAGATCGATGTCAGTATTTTGCAAAAGCAGTACCTAGGCAATATGGTAACTATAACTATAGTAGTCATGTAGATCCTAAGGATAGAATTACAGCTTATTGCAAACCAGTTTACATAAAAGATAATGATGGGATATATAAATAATGTTTACAGTAATGATTATATTATCTTTTGCATTTATTGTATGGTTGCTTATTTGGTTAGCACTGATTGAAGAAAAAATAGATAGACTGTCTAGCTTAGAAGCTGATAATGCTACTTACGATCTAGATCTAAAAATTAACGAATTAAAAGGAAGATATAAATGGCTGAAATCGAATATGGTGGAATCAAAGTTGGTGGATCAAAACTACTTCTCATCTTACCGCTCATCGGAACATTAGGCGGAGGTCTCTGGGGAGGCTTTGAATTTTACAAAGATTATTCTAACATGAAAGAACAGATCCAAAACTATGTAGCACCTGATCTATCAGAGTTTGATAAACAATTAGCAGTACTTAAAGAAGAAATGGTATTGACTAGGGAAGAAGTGGGCATCATTAAAGATTCTATTGGTGAGCAAGTAGATTTTATGCGTGATACTAAACATGACTTACGTGGTGATTTAGTACGTATGGAAAAGATCTTAGACAAAGTAGAAAATGATATAGATAAAGTAGAAGATGAAGCTCAAGCTCTTGCGGACCGAAGCAAGAAAGATACTAGAACTATGATTAACGATGCAAACAATCGTTTCAATGATAAAGTATCTGGCATGGAAGGTTATGTAAAAAGAGAATTGCAAGCACTCGAAAAATCGCTTGATACACGACTAACGAAAGCTTTGGATAACCCATTAGCAAATCGTTAATTATTTAATAAAGGAGAAATATTGTGCCGCCACGTAATCATAAAAGTTGGTTAGCAAAACCACCCGTTGAAGCAGTGAGTAGTGAAATATATTCTAGTCAGAAAATATACGAACAAGAAATTAAAAAGATTTTTGCTAAAGTATGGGTACCTCTTATACACAAAAGCGAAATAAAAGAAATAGGTGACTATAGAACATCTCAAATCGCATTTCAAAATATACTTATAGTAAATCATGGAGATCGAGTTAGAGCTTATATCAATCCAGGCATTAGAGGCGTAGCAGGTAATATAGACATTACTCTAACAATGGATAATGTAAAAGAACTATACTGTGAAGTAAAGCATGGAGGTATGGTATGGGTAACATTAGATACTAAT
>CAYREL010000073.1:0-5624 GCA_964423275.1 uncultured Flavobacteriales bacterium
CCTAAATCTGATAAATTATCAAAATCTGGCACATTTCCAGTAGTTTTCATATTTTGATTAATATTATAAATCAAATATAAAGACTGTAATTGTGTTTATTATACATAATTGTATTTTAGATATCCACAATCTTTAAACATTATTAAATATTATATTTAATTAGTTTTTTAAAATATTATTTTTAAATATGAGTTTAACACAAAATTTTAGAACAGAAGTTATCCTTACTTCAAAATCAAAAAATAATAATCATTCAGATCAATTTTTATTAATTGGATCCTGTTTCGCAACTGAAATGAGTCTTTTTTTTAAAAAATATTGTTTTGGTTATTTAAATCCTTATGGAACAATTTACAATCCAATATCATTAGCCAATAATTTAGAGAAGCTAATTAGTAAGGATTCCTACAATAAAGGAAATTTAGTTAACAATAATGGAGTTTTTCTAAGTTGGAATCATAGTGGTAAATATTACAGCACTAGCTCTGATTTGCTTTTGAAAAAAATAAATAAGGAACAAGAAGATTCATTTAAGATGTTAAAAAATGACTCTAAACTATTTATAACATTTGGAACTTCTAAGCTTTATATACATAGGGAAAGTAATCAAGTGGTGGCCAATTGTCATAAGCAAACGAATACTATTTTTAGTACAAGAAGAGCTACTGTAG
Source organism: uncultured Flavobacteriales bacterium (assembly GCA_964423275.1). Taxonomy (GTDB): domain Bacteria; phylum Bacteroidota; class Bacteroidia; order Flavobacteriales_D; family Parvicellaceae; genus MED-G20. The sequence goes on from CAYREL010000073.1 coordinate 672, forward strand.
ATGAAGTGGTTAAATCATGGCGATCTATATTAAATAAGATAGATAATTCAGTAATATTTACAGTTAGTCCAGTAAGACACGTTAGAGATGGACTGGTAGAAAATAATTTAAATAAATCTGTGTTGTTATTGGCCATTGATCAATTGTGTAAAGAGTTTCCTGAAAAAGTAAGTTACTTTCCTAGTTATGAGATTTTAATAGATGAGTTAAGAGATTATAGATTTTATAGTAACGATTGGATTCATCCATCAGAGGAAGCAAAAGAATTTATTTGGAACAAATTATCAGACATTTTATTTTCGGAAAAAACCAAAAAATTAAATTTTGAAATCTATAAATTAAGAACTTCTTTAGCTCACCAGCCTAAATTTGGAATTAATAATGAATACTTAAGTTTTTTAAATAAAATTCATCAAAAAATTAAAAAAATTAAAAGTATTACTCCAAATTATTCATGGAAAGAAGAAGAAAATACTATCAATGAAATAATAAATTAATATTAGTTCTAACTCTCTAAATTCAGTATATTCATATTAGTAATTGAAGAAAATTATATCACTATAAATAACTATTTAAGTGTACTTTTTACACTAATTTAAGTATGTTTATAAATAAATTTAATTATTGGTTATGACTGGAAGCTTTGAAATTATTGATTATATAATATTTTTAGGGTATGCAATTTTAATCCTTGGGGTTGGACTTTGGGTCTCAAGAGATAAGAAAGGGCATCAAAAAAATGCTGAAGATTATTTTTTAGCTAGTAAATCTCTTCCTTGGTGGGCAATAGGTACTTCCTTAATTGCAGCTAATATATCTGCTGAACAATTCATAGGAATGTCAGGTTCTGGATATGCTCTTGGTTTAGCTATAGCTTCCTATGAGTGGATGGCAGCTATAACCTTACTTATTGTGGGGAAATACTTTTTGCCAATATTTATTGAGAAAGGACTTTACACAATTCCTGAGTTTGTGGAAAAAAGATTTTCTACAAATCTTAAAACTATTTTAGCTGTTTTTTGGATTGGACTTTATGTTTTTGTTAACCTAGCTTCTGTATTGTATTTAGGTGCTTTGGCTTTAGAAATTATTATGGGAGTACCTATGCATTATGGCGTATTAGGTTTGGCTCTCTTTGCAGCAGCATATTCTTTATATGGTGGTTTATCTGCAGTTGCATGGACAGATGTCATTCAAGTTGTATTCCTAATCCTTGGTGGTCTTGTAACTACATATTTAGCTTTAAATAATGTTTCTCAAGGTAACGGTGTGATTGCTGGTTTAAAAGAAATCTATAATTCAGCTCCAGAGAAGTTTTCAATGATTTTAGAACCATCTAATCCTGAATACAAGAATTTACCGGGAATAGGAGTTTTGGTAGGTGGAATGTGGGTTGCAAATCTTTATTATTGGGGTTTTAATCAATACATTATACAAAGAACTTTAGCTGCAAAGTCTTTAGAGGAATCTCAAAAAGGGATTTTATTAGCAGCAGTTTTGAAATTAATTATTCCTTTAATTGTTGTTATCCCCGGTATTGCAGCCTATGTAATGATAAAAGATACAGCTGGTTTTGATACTTTTAAAGCCGATAATGCTTATCCGTGGTTATTAAAATTATTACCTCCAGGAATGAAAGGTTTGGCTTTTGCTGCACTAACTGCCGCGATTGTATCTTCTTTGGCATCCATGCTTAATTCTACTTCTACAATATTTACTATGGATATCTACAAACAATATATAAAGCCAGATGCAACTGATAAACAAACAGTTAATACTGGAAGACTTTCTGCATGCATAGCATTATTAATTTCTGGAATAATGGCACCATTACTAGGGGGAATAGACCAAGCATTTCAATTCATACAAGAATATACAGGAGTTGTCAGCCCTGGAATTTTAGCAGTATTTATATTGGGGCTTTTTTGGAAGAAAACAACCAATAAAGCTGCAATTATAGGTGCATTAACTTCAATTCCGATAGCTATGTATTTTAAGGTAGCTCCTAAGGGATGGTCTTCTAGCAGCTTTTTTGTAGATGTTCCATTTTTAGATCAAATGGGATATACAGCAATTTTAACTATGGTAGTTATTATCGTAGTAAGCTACATCCAAAATAAAGGGGCTAAAGATTCAAAAGGAATTGAAATAAGTAAAAGTACATTTGAGACTTCAGGTATTTTTAATATTACTTCATTTGCCATTATGCTAATATTAGTAGCATTGTATGCTTTTTTCTGGAAGTAATTATTTATTAGTATCTAAATTCTTAATTATCTAAGTAATTCTAGATTAAATTCAAGCATTGTTTTTAATTTTTTGAATGCATTATTAGCCCATCTTGGAGAAGTTCCAAATTCTGGAATAACTATAGTTCTCATATTGGCATTTATTCCAGCATTCATTCCAGCTTTAGAGTCTTCTAAGACCAAACATTTATTTGGTTGAACCTTAAGCATTTTTGCAGTAGATAAAAACACAGCTGGGTTAGGTTTTCCAGCAATTTCATTTTCTGCAGAATTTATAATATTAAAAAATTCTCTAATTTTTAAGCTATCTACGGTTGTATTTATAAGAGACATAGAGGAAGAGGAAGCCAATGCAATTAATATATCATTAGCTTTTAAAAGATTCAACGACTCAATAATTCCAGGTAAAAGTTTACCTTTTTCTTGAATTAATTGAATCATTTTGTTTTGAATCTTATCGACAATTTCAATATTAGTAAAACTTTGCCATTTTAATTTTCTTCTCCAAAACTCTACAACTTCATCAATTCTCATTCCAGTTGTTAATGCACACATATCGACAGTAAAGTCAAAACCAACTTCTTTAAATGTTTCTATTTCAGCAATTTTCCATAGTGGTTCAGAATCTATAATTAGACCATCCATGTCAAAAATAACAGCACTTATTTTAGGATTTTTCATCCAAGAAATGGATATCTATAGTCTTTTGCAGGTACTAATGCTTCTTTAATTGTTCTAGGTGATACCCATCTTAGAAGATTTAAATAGGAACCTGCCTTATCATTGGTTCCAGAACCTCTAGCTCCACCAAATGGTTGTTGACCAACTACTGCACCAGTAGGTTTGTCATTGATATAAAAATTACCAGCAGAGTTTTCTAGTTTTTTCATTGCAATATCTAATGCATATCTATCTTGACTATATACAGCCCCAGTAAGAGCATAATCAGAAGTATTATCCACTAACTCTAAAACGTTATTAAAATCATTGTCTTGATAAACATATACCGTAACTACTGGGCCAAATATTTCTTCCGTCATAGTTTTAAAATTAGGATCGGTAGTTTTAATTACCGTTGGCTCAATAAAATAGCCTTTGGACTTGTCGCAAGTTCCGCCAATTAAAATTTCTGCGTCTTTGGAGTTTTTCGCGTATTCAATATATTCCGAAATTTTATCAAAAGATATTTCAGAGATGACAGCATTTATAAAGTTTTTAGGATCTCCAGTTGATCCCATTTTAAATGAATTAATATCTTCAACAACCTTGTCTAAAACACTTTTTGATAATGAGTTAGGTAAGTAAACTCTTGAAGCAGCAGAACATTTTTGTCCTTGAAATTCAAAAGCACCTCTTGAAATTCCTGTAGCAACTGCTAAGGGGTCTGCTGAAGGGTGAGCAACAATAAAGTCTTTTCCACCAGTTTCGCCAACAATTCTTGGATAGGATCTATACTTTTCAATATTATTTCCAATAATTTTCCAAATATTTTTAAAAACAGCTGTAGATCCTGTAAAATGTAAACCTGCAAAATCTTTATGGTTAAATACCACTTCACCCGCTGTAGGTCCATCTGCAACCACCATATTAATTACTCCATCTGGTAATCCAGCTTCTTTAAATAGTTTCATTATTACATGAGCAGAATACATTTGTGTTTCTGCTGGTTTCCAAACTATAACATTTCCCATCATTGCTGGTGCAGCGCATAAATTAGCAGCTATTGCAGTAAAATTAAAGGGAGTTATAGCGAATACAAAACCTTCTAAGGGTCTATATTCAAGTCTATTTAAAATTCCATCTGCAGATTCTGGTTGCTCTGCATAAATCTGTTGCATATAGGCGACATTAAATCTTAGAAAATCAATTAATTCACAAGAGGCATCTATTTCAGCTTGAAATACATTTTTAGACTGGCACAACATGGTAGCTGCATTCATTTCATCTCTATAAGGTCCTGCAAGTAAATCTGCAGCTTTTAAAAAAATGGTAGCTCTACTTTCCCAAGGTAAGCTAGACCAAGCACTTTTGGCTTTCATTGCACAGTGAATAGCTTCTTCAACATGGGAAGTATCTCCAACACTAAATTTTCCTAAGTTATGCTGGTGGTCATGAGGTGGGTTTATTGGAAGGTGGTTTTCAGTTTTAATCTCTTTGGAACCTATATATAATGGAATGTGAATAGGTTTTTGATGATACATGCTCTCATATTTGTTGATTAAATTTTCTAATTCTTTAGAATTAGGTTCATAATTTCTAACCAATTCATTTTCTGGGTATGGCATTTGATAAAAACCTTTAGACATAGTGATTTATTTTAAGTTTATGCGAATTTATAATATATCTACAATTTATCTTAATAGGTTCTATAATTTAAATTATTTTAGAATTTTATTATTAAATATTATGTATACTCCTTTTTTAGCAAATACAACAAATTTTCCTTTTGGAATTGAAGTAGATAGAGCAGAAGGTGTTTTTATTTTCGATAAATCGGGAAAAAAATATTTTGATTTAATTGCAGGATTAGCAGTTTCAAACTTAGGACATCAACATCCATATGTAATTGATCAAATAAAAAAACAAATAAACAAGCATTTACACGTTATGGTTTTTGGTGAATACAGTCAAAGTATTCAAAATAGATTGGCTAAAGAATTTACAAAGTTACTTCCTAAAGAATTAAATTGTTTATACGTTGTTA
>CAYREL010000074.1:0-5580 GCA_964423275.1 uncultured Flavobacteriales bacterium
ATTTCTGTCAAATTATAAACTATAAATATTAAAGGAATAACTAGGACACCTATTAGCCATTTTAATTTTATTTTCAAGTAATAAAGAATAAATACTCCAAAGGCCAAAACAATACTTAACCAAGCAGCTCTTGTATAACTAAAGTACAGACCAATAAGAAGTATTGCTAAAAAAACAATTAATAAAATTCTCAAGTAATTTTTTTTAGACTCATATAGCAACCAAACATTAATTGGAATAACTAATGCTAAAATTGCACCATATGAAGTGTGGTCTTTAAAAAAAGGCCACATTACCCAATGACCTGCTTCTTCACTAAAACTATTTATCATGTGGTTGACTAATGTATAGCAAGTCACCATTACCATGGCAAAAAGATAAGCGAAGAAAAATTGTTTGATTTGTTTTTTCCCTTTTTTGAAAAAGTGAATTCCATAAAGAAGAATGGGAATAATGAACCAGCTTCTAGAAATTAAAAACTTAAAGGAAACTATAGGGATTTCACTTACTATAGAGGTTATAAAGATCCATAGTACTTGTATAAAAACTAATATTATTATAGGGTTCTTATAATGTAGAAGATCTTTTTTAAGATTTTTTTCATAAAGCGCTTTAAACAGAAACATTAATGTAAATACCAGCAGCATTGGTTCTGTTGGAAAATAAAAACCTATTCCAAGCAAGTCTAAATTTTCAAAATTAAAAGAAAGTGGGGTGCAAAAAACTATAGTGAGAAAAATTAAATCCAATCTAAAAACAAATAGATAGCCAAGTAACACGACTAAAGGAAGCGCAAGTAGGTAGTAAAAGTCAAAGTAAATTAAAATTGAGTTTAGTATGATGAATATAATCATCAAAAAGTAAGAAATTCTTCGGCTAAGAAATCCTTTAAACATTAATCTTTTAAAAGTTCTATTTGATTTTTAACTAGAATTCCTACAATTGCTAGTAAAACGGATGAGAATGTTGATAAAACTACAATTAGCCATCTAATTGGATAAGCTTTTTTTTCTGCCGGATAGGCTTTCTCAACTATAAATTTATGAGATAGATAGCTGGTTGCATCACTTTCTGCTTGTTCGTAAGAAGCTTCCATTGTGGCAAGTCTTTCAGAGAGGAACTCTACTTTAACTTGGAAAGATTTAAGTAAAGAGCCGTATTTTTCAGTCATATTCATTTTAGTTTTAAATGATTTTTTTATCTCAGAATCTTTAGAATTTACATAGCCTTCAGTTAGCGCTCTGTAAGCATCGTTGGTTACCACTCCAAGAGAAGATAGTTTGGACATCGTATCTCTAAGGCTCTGCATCTGTGCAATTATTTTATCAAGTTTTTCTTTTTTAATTTTAAAATCTGTCAAAGCTCTTTCGTGAATCATTGCATTTTTTGTATTGTCAAATAACGATGCAATTTCATTAGCTATTAATGCAGCCGTATCAGGGCTTTTGTCTAAAACAGTAATTAATACAGCTCCATTGTTATTTCTTTTAAAATTTATATTTTCTAAATAAGTTTTGGTTAAATCTGTGTTGATATATTTTGATTCCAAATCAATTTCATAATGTTTAAGAAGATTAAATTTGTCAATAATTTTACTTCTTATACTGCTGGATTCTAAAATTTGAAGCATTTGTTCTGCCTCTTCGTTCTCGCCAAATTTAGAAACGCTTTGGTCCTCTGTAATTACTTCATTGAACGTTACTGAACTTGTCTTTGCAGGATAAAGTGTTACAGTAGATTCGAATTTTTCATCCATTAAAAGAGAGACTATACTGGAGACTACTAACGCAATAATTGCAATAGCAATTAATGGATTTTTATTTTTCCATAAAAAAGAAATTAAGTCGTAAGATTGATTTTCGGATGAATTCATTTTTCAATTTTAGTTCAACAAATGTAAGTTATAGCATGAATCTCTACAAATTAAGACGTTTTATCGTGTTTTAAAAGGCTGTAAAACTGATTCCAATTGATAACTTTCAAAAATAAACCAATTATTCCACCACCAATTACATTCAATATTATTTTTTCTAACCAATTAATACTTAGATAATTCTCTACAGTATAGACCATTGAAATAAACAATATAGTAAATGAAAAGAGCCGAATTATTGCAAGTAAATTATATTTAAAATTAAATATTTTATAGCATAAAGCTATTTGAAATACAAGGATAAAAAATTGGGTAAAAGCACTAGCAAAAGCTGCTCCAGAAGAACCATTATCCGGAATAAGTAATAGGTTAAGCGAAATGTTTATTAAAATCCCAAAAATGGCCAATATATTTAATTGTTTCATACTTCCTTTTGCGGTTAATAAAGTCCCAAATATATAGTTGCATGAAACAGCTATAAACGAGATCATTAACCAACCAAAAGTTTCGCCAGAGTGCAATAATGAAGAACCATTTATTTCATATCTCCAATTAAGAATTTCCATTTTATAGGTCCATACAGTAATACAAATAATTAAAGCAAAAAAATAAATTAGCTTGAAAGACAACCAAGAAACTGGTATAACACTTTGCTTTTCTTTGATAAGTCTAGAAAATATTGGAAGTAACAGACCAGCAAATAAGTACCCAAGCATATTAAAGGCCATGAAAAATCTATAACCATGAGCATAATTAGCTACTTCAATATTCCCTCTTATTTTCTCTACCATCACCACATCAGAATAGTAGTATACGGACATTAAAAATATCAAAAGAGCATAAGGCAAACTTTTTTTTACAATCATTTTAAAAAATAGTTGGTCCCACTTTAGACTCGGTAATTGGGTGTGTTTTATTAAAAATGAAAAACCTATGAGAACAGTAATTAAATACGCTACAGTTTGAGATAGGATGAAGAAGTCAATCGTTATAATTGTGTTATTAGCAATACTGTATAGAAAATAACCACAGAAAAATATTAAAATCAATCTATCGGTAATAGATAAAACACTGTCTTTTTTAAATAAAAGAAGTGCAGATAAATTGGATCTAATAAATAGAATTAAAGCCACTAAAATTTGATTAAATCCTATTATAATTAACCATTTTATTTCCTTTGATGATAGCTCAAAAATTAACCCCACCAGTAAAAGAATACTGATGTAAAATACACTTAAGAGTAGCTTCAGTGAGAAAATTCTTGAGAAATGTTTTTGAAGTAATTGATTGTTTTGGGCAATGTTTCTAGTATTGAAGTTATTAACCCCCATATCCAAAATGATATTGAATATAAAAGACAAGCTTAATAAAGAAAAATAAGTTCCATAAGTACCTGGACTATTTTGCTCTGTTATTTTCAATATCTCAGCATCAATTCCAATAATATAGAAAGGTTTAATGACTACATTTAGTAGGAGAACTAGTATTAAATTGGAAAGAAATTTTTTTTTCATTAATCCTTTTGGTAAACTCTTACTACTCTATTAGAAATAGAACTTATAATCTCATAAGGAATTGTATTTGCAGCATCTGCCATTTTAAAAATAGAATGGTTATTTCCAAATATTTCCACTCTATCGTTGACATTTAAATTTGAATCAGAGATGTCTACAAATAGCATATCCATACAAATATTTCCAATTGTTGGATAAATAGAGTTATTAATAAAAACACTTCCTTTACCGTTCCCTAAAAATCTAGAAAATCCATCTGCATATCCTATTGGAATAATTGCAACTTTTATTTGTTTCTCTGATTGATTATTCACTCCATAACCAATATAATCACCTTTATTTACTGTCCTTATTTTTGATATTCTAGAAACTAAAGAAGCTACATTAGAAAGCTTTTTATTTTTAGAAATACCATACAAACCTATACCTAGTCTGACCATTTGCAGACTTTGTTCTGGATAATTTTCAACTCCTGCTGTATTTAGAATATGCTTAATTGTTTTAATCCCTAATAAAGATTCAATTTCTAAAGACATTCTATGGAATTTATCAAATTGATGTTGAGTTAGTTTTTTACCATTTTTTTGATCACTTGCAGCTAAGTGACTAAAAACCCCTTGAACTTTTATTTCTGGTTGGCTGAATAAGAAACTACATAGTTTTTTAATATCTACAGAATCAAATCCCATTCTATTCATTCCTGTATTTAATTTTATATGAATAGGATAATTTTTTATCCCCATTAAGATAAGTTTCTTAGTGAATTCGTCCAATTGATATAAATCGTAAATGGAAGGAGTTAATCTGTTTTCTATTAAATTTTCCATCGATTTTTGTTCTACATTCATTACTAGAATTGGAGATTTTATACCATTTTCTCTTAGTTCCACACCTTCATCTGTGTATGCTACTCCTATGTAGTCGATATGATTTTGCTCTAATATTTTTGCAGATTCGATTAACCCTGTTCCATAGCCAGCTGCTTTAATCATAACAAGTAATTTTGTTTTTGGAGCAAGTAAACTTCTGTAATAGTTTAAGTTTTTAATTAGGCTAGAAAGATTTATTTCTAAAACAGTATTGTGTTTTTTCTGTTCTAGTTTCAAGTAAATCTTTTGAAAATCGGCAACTTTTTTCCCTTTAATTAAGATATAGTGATCTTTGAAAATAATATTATTAAAGTGTTTTGAAAATTCAGATGCGTTTCTAAAAATTAAATATTTATTGGGAAATACTTTAGAGTTCTTAAAAAGTTCTTTCCCAATTCCTATAAACTGTGTTATATCGTAGCTTTCTATTAATTTAGAGAGTTCCTCAAAATTTGTTTTTTTTTCATTCAAATCCGAAAGAATTAAAATAGTCTTAGAAGATCCGCATTCAGATTTTAAGGTTTCAAGAGAAATTTTAAGAGATTGAAAATTATTTTGGTAGGAATCATTTATGATAACCGAATTACTAATTCCAGATTTTTTTTCAAATCGTAAAGCAATTTCAGGGAGATATGGACTTAAGGTTTTTATGTCCTTTAAATCGTAATTTATTTGGTTTAAAAATCCTAGACAACAAATAAAATTTTTTGCAGAGTTTTCATCTTTTTGCTGGATAAAGAACACTTCATTTTTACTGTTGTATTCACAGTGTATTTCTTGTCCTTTTTTTACAATATTTCTTTTAAAATTAAACTCGTTATTTTTAAGATAAGTGTGAATGGTTCCTTTTAAAATCTTTTCTTTCTCAATTCGTAGTTCATCGATAGAATTAAAGTTTTCAATATGTTCTTTTCCAATATTAGATAATATCACGTGTGATGGCTCAATCATTTGCTTCATTAAATCCATCTCTCCAGGCATAGAAATTCCTGTTTCAATAATAGCTAATTCGTGATACTTGGTTAAAGAAAGCAAGGTTAGAGCTGCTCCAAATTGTGAGTTATAACTTTTTGGACTTCTCAGAATATTTATTTTTTCTTGCGCAATAAAATTTATCCATTCTTTTATAACTGTCTTCCCATAACTTCCTGTTATTGAAAGCACAGGAATTTTAAAATTTTTTCTGTGGAAGTTTGCCCATTTCTGTAGTGCAACTAGCGTGTTTTCAACCACCAAGTAGCCCGCATCTTTCTTTACTTTTAAAGGGGTTTTATGAGTTATAAATTGTTTTATTCCATTTTCATAAACCTGGTTAATATACTCA
>CAYREL010000075.1:0-5521 GCA_964423275.1 uncultured Flavobacteriales bacterium
ACTGGAGAGACTACTACTTATAAGTATTTAATGAGAAAAAATTAAATTAATTTCAAAATAGACCGTGTAATTCGGCATCTATTCCAGAAATTATTTTCCCCAAATCCTCCTGGTTTTCGTTAAAATGGTTATTGTCAACATCAATAATCAGGAGTTTTCCTTTGTCGTAAGTCGATATCCAAGCCTCATACCTTTCATTGAGTCTCTTTAAATAATCTAATCTTATACTTTCTTCGTACTCTCTTCCTCTAGTTTGAATATTTTGAACCAATTTAGAAACAGAGGCTCGTAAGTAAATTAATAGATCTGGTGCTTTAACAAAGGATTCAATTAGATTGAAAAGACTAAAGTAGTTTTCGAAATCTCTCGTTGTCATCAATCCCATGGAATGAAGATTGGGAGCAAAAATGTAAGCATCTTCATAGATGGTTCTGTCTTGAATTACCGTTTTAGAACTATTTCTTATTTCTTGAGTTTGTGTAAACCGGCTATTTAAATAATAAATCTGAAGGTTAAATGACCATCTTTGCATTTCGTCGTAAAAGTCCATTAGATATGGATTATCGTCAACATCTTCAAAATGTGTATCCCAATTGTAATGTTTTGCAAGTTGTCCAGTAAGAGTAGTTTTTCCGGCACCAATGTTTCCTGCGATAGCTATGTGCATTCCCTTTTAATTTTAGCTAACTAATGTAGAAAATAGGAATTAAAAAAGAGCATATGTTAATAACTTTTGTTGGTGATTATTTGGATATAAAAATTGAATTTGCGTCAGAATTACTCTTTAGAATGCCTATTATTTCTTCCTGACATTGTACGATTTTATTATAGCTATCTGTTTGGTGAATAGTATCTAATTTATAGTCTAGGTAATTGTAGTTTACAATAAAAGTACCGTCATACCCTATTAGACTTTCTTCTTTAATAATAAGTCCATTTGTTGCCTTTAGGTTTATTGTATTTAAAAGTGACCCGTATTGGTCCAATACAATTATTTGGGAAGAAGTAACCCCATAAAGTTTTTTATTTTTTTCAAGAAGTTGCAAAATAGGGAATTGCATATTTGGAAGAATAACAGAAAGATTTCCACTTTTAAATACTACTTCTGCTTGATAATTTATTTTTACAACTTCATTTACATCAATGTCGTATAGCCAAATTCCATTGTCAAAATTACTGTTTGAAATACAACTTGTTTGGTACAGTGCTAACTCATTTAGAGAAATTTCACTTTTTTGTAAAGACAAAGTATTGTCTAGAGCTAATATTATTCCTTGGTCCTTGTAGAAAAGTAAAGGCCTCAAAGGATTGCTTATATCTAATTGTGTTATGTTTCCAAGTAGTTTATTGCTGTAGTTGTATAGCGGAACTCCATCTTTATTAAACTTAACAAGATTGTCTTTATTGATGTGGTAGATAAATCCATATTGATCAATTTCAATTTTTTCACTTTTGGAGAATAATTTGAATGGTTTTTCAATAATATTTTGTGCATTTGAAATGTTAAATATTAATGATAAAACTAAAAGCTTAGTTGCTATTTTCCATTTGCAATATCTCATTTATTTTATCCTTATTTTCATTAATTCTTAGAATTTTGTTCTGACCACCTAATTTATTTTGACTTTCTAGCCAGTTGTAAAAAGTATTTTTCGGAACTTCCTTGATAACTGGTTTATTAAGAGGATAATTATTTTCTCTTTTAGATTTGTAATCAATATTAACTTTTTGAAGCTCCATGTCTAAAATACTACTAAAATTCGATAAATCATCTGGCTTTTCACAGAACTCGATTAACCAATAATGAAATCCAATAGACTTATTGCTGTTTTTAAAAACAGGAGCTACAGTATATTCACCCACGGTACAGAGGCATTTTTCTGAAGCTTTATTAATCGCTGTTTCTACATGTTGAATCATTAGTTCTTCTCCTGCAATATTTATAAACTGTTTTGTTCTTCCAATTACTTTAATCTTAAACGGATTTATCGATGTAAAAATCACAGTATCCTCCAGTCTATATCTCCAAAGACCTCCATTAGTAGAAATTACAACTTCATACGGTTTATTTAACTCTACTTCTTCTAAACTCAACGTCAAAGGCTGATCTTCTTTCCAATTATCTTTGGAAATAAATTCGTAATATATTCCATAGTCAAGCATTAAAAGCATGTCGTCTGCATCATTTTCAGATTGCAATCCAAAAAAACCTTCCGTTGCGTTGTAGTTTTGGTAAAAATTAATTTTTTTACTACTTATAGATTGAAAGTTTTTTTTGTAGGGAGCTATATTCATTCCGCCGTGAAGATATAATTCCAGGCTGGGCCAAATTTCATGAATATAATTTATATTATTTTCTTTAATAACTTCATTCATTATAATTAAAACCCAAGAGGGAACTCCAGCAATAATTTGAACATTATCTTTTGAAGAATGCTTTACTATATAACTTAGTTTTTCTGCCCAGTTTTTTTGCAAAAGACTTTTCACTTTATTTGGGGATCTTCTCCATTCACACCACCAGGGTAAATTTTTCATAATTATGGCTGATAAATCTCCAGAAATAGACTTGTCGTTACCAGGTAAATGTTTCTCATTCCCTCCCATTATTAAGTGTTTCCCAGAAAACAGTTGGGTATTTGGATTGTTCCGATAATAAATTGCCAATAAATCTTTTCCCCCTTTGTAATGGCATTTTTTTAAAGAATCTATGGTTATAGGAATATGTTTAATAGTATTACTACTTGTTCCAGATGATTGGGCAAACCATTTTACCTTTCCAGGCCAAAGAACATTAGGCTCTCCATTTTTTGCTTTTTTGATAAAAGGCTCAAAATCTTCATATTTTCTTAGTGGAATTATCGATTTAAAACTACTTGAGTTGTAAATAGAACTAAAGTTGTTTGAAATCCCAAACTGAGTTGACTTTGCAGAACTAATTAAATTGGAAAGCGTTTGTTGTTGAACAATTTCAGGATTGGACTTGAAATTTTCAATTTCAACCATTCTCCTTTTTAGATACCAAGAAAAAAAATTATTTAAAGGTTTTCCAATTGATGAAATCATTGGAATTGTTTGTTAACCAAAAAATATTAATCCGGCAATAATAATTAAAGCAATTGAGACATATATGTAGCCAATGATTCCTGTGCTTCCGTGAAAATTTTTATCTGATGACATTGTTTTTTTTTACAAATATATAATCATATTAGAAAATTCTTATTTCAAATGGGAATATTGTTTGATATTTATCTTTAAGATATGGACTTTTGACAGATTTTTCAAAAATAGAATTTATATTGTTTATGTATTCCATTGCTTCATTACTGCTTTTAGTCCCTATTTCTAAAGAAGATAAAAGTTCTAATAGCTCGTCATTTTTTCTTTCAGGTAAATGAATTAATTTGACTTTATTATTTTCTATACCAACCTTATCTGCAGCAAAGTCTAAAGCTGATTGCAAACTTCCCATTTCGTCTACCAGCTCCAAATCTAGGGCTTCTTTACCAGACCAAACTCTTCCCATTGCAATTTTATGAACATCACTTTTTTTAAGTCCATCTCTTCCCATTGCTACTTTAGTGATGAAGGTGTCGTAAATCTGATCAACTCCTTTTTGGAAAGTGGCCAACTCTTTTTTATCTAAAGCATCAAACATAGTGAAGGCAGCATGGTCGTTAGTCTCTACTCTATCAAAAGTAATTCCGATTTTGTTTTTTAACATTCTTCCCAAGTTAGGAATCATGCCAAATACGCCGATTGATCCAGTTATTGTATTTGGCTCGGCAAATATTCTATCAGCACCGCATGATATATAATATCCACCAGAAGCCGCTAAGTCTCCCATAGAGACTATTACAGGTTTATTTTCTTTTGTTTTTTCTAAAGATCTCCAAATCACGTCTGAAGCTAGTGCACTTCCGCCAGGAGAATTAACCCTTAAAACAACTGCTTTAATCGTAGAATCTTTATTTGCTTTATTAATCGCCTTAACTATTGTAGCTGAACCCATGTTTCCCTCAGAACTTTTACCGCTAACTATAGTACCAACTGCGTAAACAACTGCAATATTTCCTTTTTTACTTCCAAAACCAGAGCCCATAGCCATGGGATTTTGCTTTAGATTTTTATCCAGATACTTTTTGAAAGAAATACTGTGAATCTTTTCTTCATTATTTACTCCAATATTTTTTCTTATTATAGAGTCTAGTTGATCTTCGTAAATTAAATCATCCACCAGCTGATGATTCAAACTTCCAGTAGCATTAAAGCTGTACAACGAATCTGCAATTTCATTTAGGCTCTCTAAGGAGATATTTCTAGAATCTTTAATGTTGTGCGTCATGTTTCGCCAAACATCGTCCAATAATTTTTTTATTTGAAGCTTATTTTCACTACTCATTTTTTCATACATAAAAGGCTCTACTGCCCCTTTAAATTTATTTCCTTTCCCTCTTATTATTTGAACATCAACATCCAATTTATCTAACGCCTTTTTAAAGAACATAACTTCAGATCCCAGACCTCTAAAATCAACCATTCCTTGAGGGTATAAGTAAATTTCATCAGCTACACTGTTAAGATAAAAGGCACCCATTGAATATGTTTCATCATAGGCAATAATAAATTTTCCAGAATTTTTAAAGTCCTTAAGACAGTTTCTTAGATTGTCAATGGTGGACAAGCCCATATTTACTTTGGAGATTCTCAACACCATTCCTTTTATTTTTTCATCTTTTTTAGCTTTTTCTAGAACCTCTCTAATTTGATGAACTCCATAGCTCTTGGAGATTGGGTTGTTAAAGTCGTTGGTAGTTGCAATTCCACTTCTTTCATCAATATTAAAATTTAGATTTAGCTCTAAATAAGAGTTGTCATTTATTTTAAATTCTTCTTTTTCCATAAAGGATCCAGCTACAGAAAAAATAACTATATTAACTAGAACAATAACAAATGCACTTAAAACAACATAGGCAAAAATTGATGCCCAAAAAGATCTCCAAAATGGTCTCATAACAATGAATTTAATTTTTTGTAAAAATATGAATAATAATTCTTTATAATTGCAGAAATAGATAAGTGATTTTAAAATTTATCTTTTTTTAGTTAAATCATTTTTTAAATCTTTATTAAAAATGGAGGAACATAGCGTTGTAATTTCTTTAGGGACCAATTTAGGGGACAAATTAAAAAACTTAAAAAATGCATTAAGCAATATTGAAGGTTTTGGAAGAATTTTAAATAAATCTAGAATTTTCTCTTCCGATCCGTGGGGTTACGATTCTGAAAATGAGTTTCTAAATATGGGTTTAGTTATTAAAACTTCTTTGGAGCCGATGCAACTACTTAAAAAACTTAAAAGCATAGAAAAACAAATGGGTAGAGGGCCTAAGAAGGTCCAAAGTTACCAAGACAGAATAATTGATTTAGATATTTTAATTTACAGCGGTTTTACAATAGATAATGAAGAACTTTCTATACCTCACCCTAAAATAAAAGAAAGAAAATTTTCATTACTGAT
>CAYREL010000076.1:0-5472 GCA_964423275.1 uncultured Flavobacteriales bacterium
GCAAATGAGCAAATTTTGGCATAACACTTTCCCAGTCTAAATATCTATATAGCAATACATGTAACGGAGCAGAAGGAAGCCATTCTTCTCCTCTTATAACATGAGAAATATTCATCAAATAATCGTCTACCACATTGGCTAAATGGTAAGTGGGCATTTCATCGGCTTTAAAAATCACTTTGTCGTCCATGTTGTTGGTATTAACCACTACCCATCCTCTAATCTCATCATAAAATCTTATATCCTCGTTTCTTGGCATTTTTATTCTAATAGCACAAGGTTCATTTTTAGAAAATCTGTTTTCTACTTCCTCCTTTGAAAGAGTCAAAGAGTTTTTCATAGAGTTTCTTGTAATAGAATTGTATTGCCAATTAGGCATTTTGGCTTTCTTAGCCAATTCTCTCATGTGTTCTAATTCTTCACTAGTGTCAAAAGCATAATATGCATTTCCCGATTCAACAAGTTGGTCTACATATTTTTTATAAATAGGTTTTCTCTCAGATTGTCTATATGGCCCCTTAGATCCATTAGAATCAGGACCTTCATCTACTTCAAGCTTACACCACTTTAAGGCATTTACAATGTATTTTTCTGCTCCCTCTACATACCTGTTTTGATCGGTATCTTCAATTCTTAAAACAAAATCTCCATTGTTCTTTTTTGCAAATAAATAATTATACAAAGCGGTTCTTATACCACCCATATGTAATGGACCTGTTGGACTTGGAGCAAACCTTACACGAACTTTTCTTTTTGACATAATAATTTAAAGAATTTGAAAAGCGAAAGTAATGTATATCCATAGAATGGAAAATACATTTTAATCTTTTTTTTCAATTGAGCAATCAAGGATCATTTAACTGGAATTCACACCTTCTGTTTTCTCTGTGCTCAGCATCGGCACAAAACTCTGGCTTGTAACATGAGTTTACAAAATTCACAGCTCCTCTACCTATTACATTTACTCTTGCTCTAGCAATTCCCCTATACTCTAAATACCTTCTTGTAGAAATAGCTCTATTTTTTCCAAGAACAATATTGAATTTTTTTTCAAGGTAATCCTTAGAGCCAAGACAATCGGTGTAGCCAAAGATTGAAATAGTCTTGTCTTTATGTTCTTTTAAATATGTAGCTAATGAGTCTAATTGTAATTTGGAGTTTTTAGTAAGCTTATGACTGGTAAAATCGAAAAATATAGGCTCAATTACAAATCCAGATTTAGTTAATTTCAAATTATACTTTTTATTTAAATCAATAACTTTTGGAAGTGAATCTCCTATATTTAGAATTAAAGTCTTGGAAAAATAATTTCTCTTTTCAATAGTTAAATAGTAAATATTATTTTCATGAATATGTAATTCAAAATTCCCCAAATCATTGGTGTAACTTAAATCTTTGGCATTGGTAGTAGAGTCCACAATGGTTATTTTTACAAAATTTAGAGGCTCTCCATCCTCGGCATCAATAATTTTTCCTAATGTAGGTACGTAATCATCAGTTATATAAACATCTATATCTTGTTCATTTTTGTATAAAATACTAGTATGAATATTTGTAACTCCATCTGCTTCTGCTTTAAAAGCGTGGATTTCATAATCTTGGGCCATTTTTAATTTAAAATAAAAATGACCTGTAGAGTCAGAAAATGAAGAATCGATTTTAATTCCATCCACATTTATTAAATAAACTTTTGCATCCGACTGAATAGATTTGGTTTTTTCATCCAATACTTTTCCTTTGAAGTTTTGGTAAGTCATATTTAACTCTAAATTATGTTGTTTTTTAAATAAATAATTAGAGTCAATAAAGAACTCTTTTAGTCCAAATAAACTATCGTTAAACCCTTTTAACAATAACATTGAATCGTTATTAAATGCAAATTGATAATAGCCCTCTTCGTCGGAGAAAATAGTCAGTTTTTTAGATCTAATACCATTATTAATATCAATCTCTACATTTGGTACTATTTCGCCCGTAGCTCTTGCCACAGTATAGCCTTGAATAGTTTTATCGTCCTGAAAAATAATATCTTTTCTCTCCTTTCTAAATAGAGTTTTATCGGAAATTACAATAGTATCTCCATACAGATTTTTTTTGGTAGCCACGACTTTATAAATTTTATTTTTCTTAAGTTCAAATCTATATTTCCCAGAAACGTTTGTATGAAACTGTTTTAATTCCTCGTTATTATGATTTAGAAGTCTGACAGTTGTATTTTTTTGCAAACTACTGTCACTACTTAACCTAATATATCCTTTTACATAGGGTTGGATAGGTGTCATATGGGCTAAATATATATCTTCATCTCCTTTTCCCCCTGCTCTATTAGAATTTAATATTGCTACACTCTCATCAAACGGATGTAGTACAAAATGTATATCATCTCCAGCAGAATTAATCGGGTATGGTAAATGTTTAACATTATAAATACTGTCATTTCTAATTTTACATTTAAAAATATCTGCCCTCCCATATCCAGCAAATCCGTTAGATGAAAAATAAAGGATACTATCGTCATAAATTCTTGGCGACTCCTCTCTATATAGTGTATTCACTAATGGCCCAAGATTTATTGCTTTGCCCCATTTTCCAGATTTTTTTTGGTGAGAAACGTAAATATCTGTCTGCCCATAGCCTTTTCTCTTATCCGACACGAAATAAATTGTCTTTCCATCGGAGCTCATGCACACTTCCCCTGATCCAACCGAGCTTGATAAAAAACTTACTGGGATACGGCGTCTTAAATAAAGTTTTTTCTTTTCAGAGTTTAATTTCCCCTGATAGATTAATGGGTTTAGAGAGGCATCGGAATTTGAATTGGTTAAATATGGATGCCTGGTATATAATATTTTTTTATTTGAACTATTGGAATTAAAACTAGTGATATTAAAATTTTTGTGAAAAATAATTTGTTCATTATTTATAATAGCAGAATCTGGAATAGAATTATTTATCGATTTAAAGAGCAAAGGGATTTTTAAATCCACCTTATTGACATATGTTCTTGGTGAAATAGTACTTCCATAAGAGAGAATTTCATTTAATTTTTCAGTAAATTCTTTTTTCTCTTTCAAAGTTAAAGAGTCATTATTGGATATTAAATTAATATTATTTGCCAATGCATTACTCTTCCCTTTTTCTAGAATATAATAAATACCATCATCATAAAAAGACGGCGAAAATTCAGAAGATGCAGAATTTATTTGTTCAAACGCTACTAGTTTTTTAAAGATTTTAATAGTATCCCATTTTATTAGAGAATCTATGGATTCAATTTGAAATTGAAGTCGTTTCTTTGAGCTGTCTATTGTGAATAATTCATTGAATATTTTTTTGGCAGCTTTGAATCTTCCAGTACTTTTTAATGCAATACCATAGTGGTATTTGACTGAGTAATCTTTAGGGGTTTGGTCTAAAATTTTTTTAAAAACAGGAACAGACTTTTGAAAATTATTAGTATAGAAATAACAAAAAGCATATTTTTCTAACTGAACTAGAGTTAAATCATTTTCGTCACTATATATTGATGCTGCTGTTTTGTATTCAAAATTGTCATAAAGAATATCTGCCAATTTCACTTGACTACTTACTGCGCTAAAATAAAAAATAGCTACTATGAAAAGTATAATCTTTCTCATTTTTATTGAGATCAATTTTCGGAGCTAAAACTTGAGTAGACTCTGTTTCTGTTTTTCCAAGGTGTTTTAGATTGGTTGTCTTTTTTAAGTTTATAGCTTAAGAAAATTTCGTGAGTGCCAGAATTATAAGTTTTAATTTTTGAAATGCCTACATCGTAAGAGTAACCTATAGTAGCTGTTCCAATATTAACTCCTCCAATAAATGAAACAGCGTCTTTATTTCTATAAGATAATCCTAATGAATATGCATTCTTAACAGTAAATTTTAGATTACCATCCATTTGAGTGAGACTATTATTCATAGTTCTTATAATCATAGAAGGTTGTAATTCGAATATTGCTCCAATTTTAAAGTTGTAGCCACCATGAATGTAAAAAACTCTATCTAAGGTATTTATAATAGGGGTGGTTAAAGCCAATAAATCTGTTTTATTTTCAAATAAATTATAGCCAGAAAAGCCAATAAAATGCCTATCTCCAGACCAATACAAACCAAAGTTGCAGTCACCAATTAATTGATTACTTAAATTGCCAACAGCAACATCCCCAGGAACATCTGTTATAAGACGATCTCTATCAATAGAAAATTGTGTTAATGACCCTGAAATTCCAAATGATAATTTTGTTCTTTTACTAGTTTTTATGTTGTATGCAAAAGCCGAGTTGATGCCAGTTCTTCTAGAAGGTCCTGAAGCATCATTAAAAATATGAGCTCCTATTCCTGTATTATCTCCAAGAAATGTATGATACATTAAGTTCTGGGTTACAGGTGCTTCGTCAATACCTACCCATTGTCTTCTAAAACTTATAGAAAGAGGGGAATAGGATTTAGTACCAGCAACGGCAGGATTTATAGCAAAGTCATTGAAAAGATATTGACTTGTCATACTATTTTGTTGGCTTTTATAAGTCAATACTATTAAAAGCCATAGAGCGGTAATAAAAATTCTTTTCATGATTTTATCTTATTATAGTTATTGGTCCAGTCTGATTGGTTGTCTGACCTACTGCGTCTTTAAGTTCAATGGTGTAATAATAAGTTCCAGACGGAAAATCTGATCCATCTGAAGTTCTGCCATCCCAACTCATAGTATTTCCCCCATTAAACTCCCATATTTGATTGCCCCATTTGTTGAAGATAACTAGACTTACTTCTTCATAATTTGGAAAGTTAAGACTCCAATAATCATTAATTCCATCATTATTTGGACTAAAAGTATTTGGCATTTCAATACATTCTAATGTGTTGTCAAAAGTTATGCTATCTAAAAGTTTATAGCAATTATTAGCATCTGATACCAATACATTATAAATTTCATTATTGGCATACATTAAAGGGTTTTCGTAGCTTCCATCTGACCAATCATAGCCATAGTATCCCATCCCATTTTGACAATGGATATGAATCATAATTCCTCCTTCAGCGCATGTTTCTTGTTCAATAGAATAATCTAGTATAATTGGACTGCTTTCAATTTGAATAGTCTCAACATCAGTAGCAACACATGGACCTAAAGTATAAGTGTAAGTAATGTTGTGGTCACCAACCCCTGCAATTTTTGGGTCAAAAAAACCATTATTCACTCCGTTCCCAGAGAAGGTTCCACCAGAAGGATTTCCTCCTTCAAGCTCAAATTCAGGGGAATCTTCTCCGCATATATTATCCAATTCACTTATATGGGTTTCTAAGGTGTAAACATCAATTGTTAATCCAATACAATTACTTACTGGACATAATCCACCTTCAGACCTCACATAGTAATTTGTTGTGGCAGAAGGGGTTACAGTAATCTGGTTACTGGCTGTAGTAGAGTCCATCAAAGTTCCTGTTCCA
>CAYREL010000077.1:0-1061 GCA_964423275.1 uncultured Flavobacteriales bacterium
CTAGTATTTTGTTATGATCGAAAGCTAATTCCCCAATTCTATTCACATTATGCCATTTTGCTTCAGATGCAAATGCTGATGGACTATTGTTCTTATTGGTAGGAGATAATTCATATTCTTTTATTCTAAGTAAACTGTAATGGGAAATAGTAAAAACTCTTCCCAAAGGATGTCTTCCTATATCTCCAAATGTTTTCACCTGTTCTGTGAATATGTTTTCTAGTCCAGTCATATCCTTTAAAACTCTATCCACAGCTTCTTCTGTATTTTCATTTGGATGAACTAAGTCTCCAGGTAATGCCCAATAATCAACGTATGGATCTACGCCTCTTTTAATCAATAGGACTTTTAGAGAGTCTTGATCGTAACCAAAAATCACACAATCTACAGAAACCGAATAACTGAAATTATTTTTTACCATGTACTAAATTTAAAAAAAATATCAGTCTTTAAAAATTCTATCTTTTCCAAAGTATTCTGGAGACTGCACAGAAATAACTTTCATTGTTGACTTTGAGTTCACTTTCACACCATGCCAAGTGTTTTTTGGTATAACAATCCAATCTCCTGCAGTAACTTTATATATAGAATCATTTAATTGAAATTCTCCAAATCCCTTATCAATAAATACATTTTCAGTATGATAAATATGTTTGTGAAGTTTAACTTTTTGTTTGATCCATATTGCAAAAGTGGAAGAAGAAGAATCACTAGAAATTTTCTTTATATTGATATTTTCAAATTCTTTATCAGGGATAATCTGATTAATAGAAGATACAATATCCTGAGATTTAAATAGAAAGGGAATAAGTAGTAAACCTAAAATGGTAGTTAATCTCATAAAAGGATGAATTGGTCAATATTTTTATTTCCTTTTATAAATTCAATTGCATGCATTTTTTTCTTTCCCTCTAATTGAATTTCTAATAATTCTAAAGCATTGGTATTGGTTCCTATGTAAAGTTTATTCTCTTTTAACGTAATAGTTTTTTTAGGAACTTTTAAATTACTTGTTTTAACATTAAAAATTTTAAAGTTTAATTCTCTACCATCATTGGACA
>CAYREL010000077.1:1071-5395 GCA_964423275.1 uncultured Flavobacteriales bacterium
AATGTCCATGCTCCAGGGTAAGGGTTAAGACCAAGAATAAATTGTTTTATTTTTAAATCGTCTTTCAACCAATTAATTCTAGTGTTTTTTCTATTTAGTTTTGGAGCCGTTTTTTGGAATTCTGAAATTATTTGTTTTTTAGATTTTAAAGTTCCGTTCTCAATTTCTGAAATTGTTCTAATTATTAGCTTAGAACCAATTTCCATAAGTTTATCGTGGAGTTCACCTGCTGTTTGCCCATCATTAATTTCGGTTTTTTCTGTTAGTAATAAATCTCCAGTATCAATTTTGTCATTTATGAAAAATGTAGTTACACCAGATTCTTTTTCACCATTTATTATAGCCCAATTAATTGGAGCAGCCCCTCTATAATTTGGCAGTATAGATCCATGAAGATTTATAGTTCCTTTTTTAGGAATTTCCCAGACAATTTTAGGCAACATTCTAAAAGCAACTACTATAAATAAATCTGCATTTAACCCTTTAAGCTGGTCAATGAAATTTTCGTTTTTTAATTTTTCAGGTTGAAACAACCTAATTTTATTTTTAGTTGCATATTGTTTAACATTTGATTGTTGTATTTTTTTTCCTCTTCCAGCAGGTTTGTCTGTGGAAGTAACGACACCTACTATTTCATACTTACTATTCAAAATAGCATCCAGAGTTTTAACTGCAAATTTTGGGGTTCCCATGAAAACTATTCTCATATTATTCAACTTTTAAAACCAACCCTTTTAGGTATTCGCTTTCTGGGTGGAAAATATTTATAGGATGATCTGCTGGCTGATGCATCTGCTTTAAAATACTAACGTTTCTTCCCGCTGCAATTGCAGAAGATAAAACCATATGTCTAAATAGGTTATTGTCAATAACCTGAGAACATGAAAAAGTAAAAAGAATTCCGTTGGGTTTTATTTGTTCAATAGCTCTTGTATTAAGCCTTTTATAGCCTTGAAGAGCTTTGTGCTTGACTTTCATATGTTTTGCAAATGCTGGAGGATCTAGAATAATAATATCGTATTGATCATCAAGATTTTTCATATACTCTTTAGCATCATCAATAATAGATCTATGATTGTCTTTGAAATCTGAGATAAAATTTAGGTTATCTTCCAACAAATCAATTGCTTTTTGAGAACTGTCTAAAGAATGGACTTCTTTAGCTCCATTGTTTAATGCATAAATTGAAAATCCACCAGAATAACAAAATGTATTTAAAATCTTTTTGTTTTTAGCTAATTCGCCAAGGTATTGACGATTTTCTCTTTGGTCTATAAAAAAACCTGTTTTTTGACCATTTTCCCAGTCTATCAAAAATTCATTTCCATTTTCTATTATTTTGGTAGTGGATATTTCCTTTTTTTGAAATAGATATGAGTTTTGAATTTTATATTCTTCTATATAAATCTTTGGAAGTGTTTTCTCACTTTTATCGTAAATAACATCTAGAGGCAATAATTCAAGAACTATTTTAGTGAAAACTTCTTTGTGCTTCCACATTCCAATAGAGTGAAATTGGAAAATAGCAACTTTGTTATAAATATCACATATGAAACCAGGCATTTGGTCTCCTTCAGCATGAACCATTCGGTAAACATTATTAGTAGGACTAATTTCAATACTATTTATTCTTTGGTCGTATGCTTTTTTAATTTTCTTTTTCCAATATTCTTCATTGATTTCTTGTCTTTCAAAATCAAAAATTCTAACAGTGATATTTCCTTCATTATAATGCCCAGTAGCCAAGTAATTGTCTTTATTTGAAAATATCTCTACAATACTACCATCTTTTGTGTCTTTTTCAACATTTTTGATAGCCCCAGAAAAGACCCAAGGATGTTTTCTTAATAGCGACTTTTCTTTGGCTGGTTTAAGAGTTACTTTTTTCATGCTTTGTTTAATATATTAAAGTCTATTGCTAAATTTGAATTAAATTTAAATTAAATGAAATTCGGACAAGTTGATGATTTAAATCAAGTAGATTTTTCTTTACCTAAAGTGGATAAAATTACTAAAACAAATTTATCAGGTCTAAGAAAAGACAACAATTTTAAATTTTATTTCGGAGGTCCTGGATGGTCGGATGTTATGTACAAAGGGATTGTTTATCCCAAGAATACGCCAGCTAAAAACTTTCTAACGGAATATGCCAATCAATTTAACAGTATAGAAGTAAATTCTACTAGATATGGAACTCCTAAAAAGCATATACTTGATAGATGGGTGAATAGTGTAGGAGATGACTTTAAGTTTTCTATGAAAATTCCCCAAGTAGTAACCCACAGAAAAGATATTAACGATTTCACAGCAAGAATTAAAGCTGAAGAATTTATTTCTGCTGTAGATCAGTTAGGGGACAAATCAGGGATAAATTTTGCTGTTATGGCAAAATATTTTAAGTCTTCTCAATTTAAAGAGCTCGAAAGTTTTATTAATTTCTGGCCAATTGATGCCCCTTTGGCAATTGAATTTAGAAACCCATCATGGTTTGAAGATAGTGTAAGAGAAGAATGGCAAGAATTATTTTACACTAAAAACATTATCCCTGTTATTACCGATACACCAGGTAGAAGAGATGTTTTGCATTTTAATTTAACCAATAAACACCTATTTATAAGATACGTAGGGGATTTCAATCACCCTAGTGACTTAAAAAGAATAAAGCTTTGGACCGAAAAAATTTCAGAATTAGTTAATCTAGGAATTGAAAATATTTGGTTTTATGTTCATCAACCAGGTGAGAATAGAGAGAGAATTCTATTTTTTTACAATACATTAATTCCAAATATTAACAAATTATTAAATACCAAAATTCCTCTTTTGAATAACTATAGTTATATGTAGTTTAATAACTTATAGGTGTAGTATCCTACAATGTCATGTAGTAGTATCTTCCAACTAAATAACGCGATAGATTGTGGTACTATTATATCTTCTCCATCAAAGTGTTTTATGGTGTGTTTTTTAACATAAGGCTCTGCATGAAGATTGGTTTTTTTGAAACAAGCCAATGACCTTCTCATATGGTAATCAGAAGTGATAATCAGACAATTAATTACTTTACTTTCATGAATTTTAGATAATTTTTTATCGCAAAAAATAGCATTTTCATAAGTGTTTTTGGATAAGTTTTCTGCTAAAACACAACTGTCAGGAATGCCAATTTTGATTAAATATTTTTTTAATATTTCAGCTTCTTTGAGATCTGATGTTAAACTTCCAGAAGCTCCAGTAATAAGAACTTTTTTAATAATACCTTTTGAATATAAATCTAATGCGTTTAAGAGTCTATCATTATTGTTTGAAAATAAAATATTTTCTTCATCAGATTTAAGATTTATCATCCCACCCATCACAATTCCATAGTCATATTCTTCTATTGAAGTTACATAATTCACTGACCACAAATCATTAACAAAATTATAAATCAAAGAATTACTAAATAGTATTAAAAATAAAAGCCCAAAAGTCAAGAATCTTGTTCTTAAGTATTTTCTTTTGTGAAGCAGAGATGCTAATAAAAAAACTACAATCCAGAAGAAAGGATCTATCAAAAAAGACAATATTTTGGATAATAAAAAAAACACTTGACTAATAATGATTAATTTTGTGGAAATTACGTTATTAATAAATACAATAATTCTACGCTAATTTAAATTAAATGGATTTAACTCCCTATCAACCAAAGAATAAAATTAGAATAGTTACTGCTGCTTCTCTATTTGATGGCCATGATGCTGCTATTAATATTATGAGAAGAATTATTCAATCTACTGGTTGTGAGGTTATTCACCTTGGGCATGACAGAAGTGTAGAAGAAGTAGTTAATTGTGCGATTCAAGAAGATGTGCAAGCAATTGCTATGACATCTTACCAAGGTGGCCACAATGAATATTTTAAATTCATGTATGACTTACTTACCAAAAAAGGTGCTAGTCATATTAGAATATTTGGTGGAGGAGGTGGTACTATTTTACCAGAGGAAATTAAAATTTTAGAGGACTATGGTATAGAAAAAATTTACCATCCTGACGATGGCAGGAAAATGGGACTTCAGGGGATGATTAATGACTTAGTGAAAAGATGTGATTTTGTCACTGGAAAAAAGAAAATTAAAGTACTTGAAAAAATAGTGCCTAAAAATCATCTAGAGATTGGTAAACTTATTTCATCTGCAGAAAATTTTGGTGAAAGTAATTCAGAGATTCTTAATGAAATTAAAACTAAAGTTGAAAAATTTAATATTCCAGTTTTAGGAATTACTGGCACTGGAGGAGCAGGAAAGTCATCTTTAGTAGATGAATTAGTAAGACGTTTTTTACAC
>CAYREL010000078.1:0-5388 GCA_964423275.1 uncultured Flavobacteriales bacterium
GCTGACACTTATTTCTTGCTAAGAGAAGATAGCTTAGCAATAGAAAATTATGCATTGTCATCTACAGTGGGAAATGAAAACCATTCTTACGCATTAAACCAAATGGCTACTTCTCAAGGGTTAATTCAAGACTACCTAGGAAAAATAAATACTTTAAAAAGGCTTACAGACCAATACCCTAATTCAAAGTATCAAGTTTCTTCACTTTTAAATTTAGCCCAGGCTTATAAGGATGAAAACAGAAATAGTGAGTCAATAGATACCTATCTAAAATTTATTGATGAATATCCAAATAACAATTTAATATCTAAAGCATATGTGGAAATAGGGAGTATTTATTTAAAAGAACAAAACCATGAAGAAGCTGAAAAGTTTTTATTAACGGTAATGGATAATTACCCAGATGCAGAACAAGAAAATCAATTAGCTACTGAATTAATGATGGAAGTTTATAATTTGAGGGGGAATTTAACAGGTTATTACGATTGGCTTAGCTCAAGAGGAATTGATGTTAGTGTTCAGGAGAAAGATTCAACTTTATGGAGGTCTGTTGTTCTGGCAAGAGATAATGGAGATTGTAAAAAGCAAATTGAAAAAGCTTCTTACTACCTGGATAATATTGACGAACCTATAAGAGAAATTTCTGCACATTATTTTATGGCTAAT
Organism: uncultured Flavobacteriales bacterium; assembly: GCA_964423275.1. Classification (GTDB taxonomy): domain Bacteria; phylum Bacteroidota; class Bacteroidia; order Flavobacteriales_D; family Parvicellaceae; genus MED-G20. The sequence continues at coordinate 667 of CAYREL010000078.1, forward strand.
TGTTATTATGCTGAGGACAAAAACACACAAGCTTTATTTCACTATGATTTCATTTCTGCAAAACCAAATAATAATTATTATATAGAAGCTTTAAAGTATGCTGGGGAAATAACTTATGATGCTAAAGATTTCAAAAAGTCCCTTGCTTACTTTTCAATTCTAGAAGATGTAAGTATTAATCAGGAAGATTTGTCCATTTCTAAAAAGGGGCAGTTTTATTGTTTTCATTATTTAGACAATCCCAATTCTACCATTAAGTATGCAAAAAAAGTTCTTCAGTTATCGGACTTAAATAATAAGCTCCAAGAAGATGCGTATTTATTTTTGGGTCAATCATATCAAAAAATAAATCAATTAGATAGTGCGAAATTATATTACGACAGTGTAGTGCAGTTCACCAAAAGTATTGCTGCAGCAGAAGCGAAATACCACATTTGCGAGATTGCATTTAAAAGTGAAGATTATATGTCCTGTGAGTCTTTAATTATGGAGTTAGTCAAGCAAAAGCCGTCCTACGATTATTGGTTAGCAAAAGGAATACTATTACTTGGAGATAATTTTACAGCTCAGAAAGATTATTTCAATGCAAAACATAGTATTGAAAGTATTTTAGACAATTACGATGGGTACAAAAAAGATGAAATTTTAGCACTAGCAGTTCAAAAAATAGAATATATCCAGAATCTGGAACTTAATGAAATGCAAGAACAGCCAGAGCAAGAAGAATTGGAAATAGAATTAGAAACAATTGATAAGGATATAGAAAACACACCGGAAGTTTTAAATCGAAATGAAGTTGATTCAAAGGAAATTAAGAAAGATGAAAATAAATAAACTCCAAATATTACTTTTTTTTATTTCAGCAATATTGAGTTTTAGTCTTGTAGCTCAACAAAATGAGAACACCGAAACTTTTTTAGGGATTGGTTCTGGGAACAGAAAAATTGCTAAGATTCAAAAAACACCAATTTTTCCAATTCACACAGACTCTGTAACTATTTTGGACGATGTTAAATACTATTTAGAGCCAAAGCGTCATATGACAAATTACTCTATTGAAAATATAAAGCCTGCAAGGTTAAAGATAACTGCTAACGGAGACAAGCTATATAGAGGATATCTAAAAGCTGGAGCAGGAACTTACCTAACGCCACTATTGGAATTGAATTATGCTTCCAAAAGATCAAGAGATGAAAGTTGGGGTCTAAATACAAGAACTAACGGTAGTTTCTCTAGTATTAAAGAAATGGGGAATACTAAATTTTCAGATTTAAATTTAGGAGGGTATTATCAAAAGTTTTTTATGAATTATGATTTGTGGTCAGAAGTTCAGTATGAAAGAAATTCATATCAATTTTATGGATTGGATTATAACGACAATTCTATGTATCAATTTTACGGTATAGATATCGATGATTCTTTAGCAATAGAATCGTTTAAAAATTCTGATACTCTTTTTAAGCAAAATTATGATTTACTGGATTTGCATCTAAAGTTTAATTCTAGAAATACTGGCAGAGACACCAATAAATTAAGAATTAAAAGTTGGGTAGATTTCCACCATCTTAATAGCAATTATAATCTTTCTGAAAATCATTTTCTTTTGGGCGCTCATTCTGGTTGGCTGATACTGGATGAAGAATTTTTAGGAACTTTTGAATTGGATATAAATAATGTAAATTCTCCAGCTATTTTAGATCTCGACGAAAACAATATTATTCAGCCAGATAATCAAAGTTCTACCACATCTGGTATCGTTCGTTTTAGACCGCATATTTATTCAAGAAAAAACAATTTAATTTTTAAGGCTGGAATATCTCTTCAGACTAATATTAATGAAAATGCTAAATTTTATGTTTTTCCAGACTTAGAGGTTAGCTACAGTCTTTTTAACAATGTATTTATTCCTTATGGAGGATGGGTTGGCAATGTGCAAAGAAATACTTTTAATGACATAAGGTTAGAAAATCCATTTATTTCTGAGGATTCACAACTTCAAAACACAGTTCAAAAAAGCAATATATTTGCCGGTGTAAGGGGTTCTTTAAGTAGTAAATTTACTTTTAATTTATCTAGTTCTTTTCAGAACTTGGATAGCATGTATTTCTTTATTCCAGATACAATCTCATCCTATGGCAATAAGTTCCAGATGATTTATGATAACCTTAGTCAAACATCTTTTCTTGCTGAAATCACTTATCAGGAGCTAGAAAAGTTAAAAGTCTCAGCTAAGGGGGAATATTTCATTTACAGTCCTTCAAATTTTAGTCGTGCTTGGCAAAAACCTGACTTTATATTTACATTGTCTGGATTATTAGATTTGTCGGATAAAATTGTAATAAAAACTGATTTTTATTTGGTAGGCAAAAGAGATGTTTTTTCGTATTCAGAGCCAGAATTATTATATGAACTGGAAGATGACAAATACATTTACAGTCTGCCAACTTTTGTAGATATGAATATTTCTGCAGAATATAGGTACAGTAAAAAAGTTTCAGCATTCATTCAGTTCAATAATTTCACAGCCAAAAAATACCAGTATTGGCAAAATCTCCCAGTACAATCTATTAATATTTTAGGTGGAATTACAATAAGTTTCTAATTGTTGAAAAGTATCCAGTTAATTGGCGGTTTTCTTCCTTTTAAAATGCTCTATAAATAGTATATTTGTTCATTCAAATTTTATCAAATGAGTGAAGAAAAAGATTATTCAGCAGACAGTATTCAGGCTCTTGAGGGAATGGAGCACGTTAGGATGCGTCCTTCTATGTATATCGGAGATGTTGGTTCTAGAGGATTACACCATCTAGTTTACGAAGTTGTAGACAACTCCATTGATGAGGCTTTGGCTGGGCATTGTGATCAAGTTGCAATATCTATACTAGAAGGCAATGGGATACGTGTAATGGATAATGGTCGTGGAATACCAGTAGATATTCACAAGAAAGAGGGAGTTTCAGCTTTGCAAGTTGTCATGACCAAGATTGGTGCGGGTGGTAAGTTTGATAAGGACTCTTATAAAGTCTCCGGTGGTCTTCATGGTGTTGGTGTTTCTGTTGTGAATGCTTTGTCAATTGATTTAAAAGCAAGTGTTTTTAAAGAGGGCAAAATATATGTTCAAGAATACAAGCAAGGTAAGGAACAATATTTAGTTAAGGAAGATGGGACTACGGACTTAAAAGGTACAGAAGTTATTTTCTATCCTGATCCAGAAATATTTGAATCACTAGAATATCAGTACGATATTTTGGCAACTAGAATGCGAGAATTGTCTTTTCTTAATAAAGGGTTGACAATTGTCATGACAGACGAAAGAAAAGAAGCGAAAGATCAAGAAGGAAATTCTCCTGTAGAAACATTTTATTCAGATAGAGGATTGCCTGAATTTGTAGAGTTTTTAGATGGTACAAGGGAAAGATTAATACAAAAAGTTATAAGTATTGAGGGTGAGAAAAGTGGAATTCCAGTAGAAGTTGCTTTAATTTATAATAATTCCTACGCTGAAAACATTCATTCGTATGTCAATAATATTAATACTCACGAAGGCGGAACCCATCTATCTGGCTTTAGAAGAGGTTTGACTGGTACTTTGAAAAAATATGCTGAGAAATCTGGAATGCTTGATAAATTGAAATTTGATATTTCTGGTGACGATTTTCGCGAAGGGTTAACTGCAATTGTATCTGTTAAGGTTCAAGAGCCACAGTTTGAAGGTCAAACCAAAACAAAACTAGGAAACAGAGAAGTTACTGCACCTGTTAGTCAGGCTGTAAGTGAAATGTTGAACGACTATTTGGAGGAAAACCCAGATGACGCTAAACAAATTGTACAAAAGGTTATTCTTGCCGCAACTGCAAGACATGCTGCTACCAAAGCAAGAGAAATGGTTCAGCGTAAAAACCCTATGGGTGGTGCTGGATTACCTGGAAAGCTTTCAGATTGTGCATCTAAAGATCCTACAGAATGTGAGGTTTATCTTGTTGAGGGAGATTCTGCAGGTGGAACAGCAAAACAAGGAAGAGACAGGCATTTCCAAGCTATTATGCCTTTAAGAGGGAAGATTCTTAATGTTGAAAAAGCAATGCAGCATAAGATTTTTGAAAACGAAGAGATTAAAAATATTTATACTGCTTTAGGTGTAAGAGTTGGGACTGAGGAAGATTCTAGAGCTTTAAATCTAGAAAAGTTGCGTTACCACAAAGTAATTATAATGTGTGATGCCGACGTTGATGGAAGTCATATTCAGACGTTGATAATGACTTTTTTCTTTAGATATATGAAAGAATTAATCGAAAACGGTTACCTCTATATAGCTACTCCTCCATTATACCTAATCAGGAAAGGAAAGCAAGCGAAGTATGCTTGGGACGATAAGCAAAGAAAAGATTACGTTGACCAAATGAAGGGTTCTGGAAGTGAATCTAGTGTTCATGTTCAAAGATACAAAGGTCTTGGTGAGATGAATGCAGAGCAACTTTGGGATACAACGATGTCCAAAGAGAATAGAACACTGAGAAAAGTAACTATTGAAAGTGCAGTAGAAGCAGACAGGATTTTCTCAATGTTAATGGGGGATGAAGTTCCGCCAAGAAGGGAATTTATTGAGAAGAATGCTAAGTATGCTAACATTGATACTTAATTATAAATTTTAAAATATAATACTATGAAAGTAACCATTGTAGGAGCTGGAAATGTAGGTTCAACTTGCGCAGATGCAATTGC
>CAYREL010000079.1:0-5306 GCA_964423275.1 uncultured Flavobacteriales bacterium
GGAAGTTTACAATAAGGATATATCAAACCAAAGAAATAAAGATATTGTTACTTACCGAGAAATAGACAAAGGACTAGAGGATTTTTACACTAGCTATGACAGGTATAAAGCAACAGAAAAAGAAATAAAGAAATATGAAAAATTCAATAAGAATCTAAACGAAGACGAAAAAGAAATATTGAAAAAAAATCAACACTTTTACGAAATTAAATTTTCAAATATTGGAGGCCTTGTGATGCCAATTATATTAAACTTCACGTTTAAAGATAATTCAAATGAGGTTATAAAAATACCAGCAGAAATTTGGAAAAAGAATGATTTAGAAATCTCTAAAGTATTTGCTTTTGATAATGAAGTAACTCAGATTGAGTTAGACCCATTTATGGAAACTGCAGATACTGACAGATCTAATAATTTTTGGCCTCAGCAATTGGAAGCATCTAAGTTTGAGCTTTATAAGTACAAAAACAGACGCGACAGACCTTCTAGTAATCCAATGAAAAAGAAAAAATAATATTAAAAAAAAGAGTCGGGTCTCAGTTAAGCCCCAACTCTAAATTTTAATTAGAACCTTAATTTCAACCCTACAAAGAAGTTAATTCCTGCTTGATTGAATGCACCAATTTGGTTGTAACTATTGGTTCCTGAACCTTCAGCATTTGCATAAGAATCGTAGGATGTTGGATCACCAGTTGTATTGAATCTATAAACCCATGCATTTGAAATATAATTTTGATTAAATAAGTTTCTTATCCAAGAGCTAATTACAACTTCTTTAAAAAGTTTTGTTTTAACTTTGTAGCTTAATCTAAAATCATTTACTAAATAAGCATCTAGTTTCGCATATTCGCTTGATGTATTGTCAATAAATTGATCTCCTACGTATTTAGTTACAAATGCCAAATCTAACTTTCCATTTTCTACTGAATTAAATGCAGTAAAAATTAATTGACTTCCACCAATTAGAGTCGGTGAAAAAGCAATATTTGTATTTGTATGAGTAACTGAATCTTTCCCTCCAGTATCCCAATTATCAATAAACTCATTGAACTCAGCTATTTTATTTTCACTAAATGTTGCATTCAGTCTCCAAAGAAGTTTATCCATCAATTGAAAACTTCCTGTTAACTCAACACCTCTTCTGTAGCTATCGGGAATATTTACCCTAACTGCAGAACCGACATCGTTTAGCTCACCAGTAAGAATCAATTGATTGTTGTATTGCATATTGTAAAAATTAGCAGAAAAACTTACGGTTTCTGAAGAATATCTATAACCTAACTCAATATCTATTAGACTTTCGTGCGATGGTCTGTTATTGGGTGTAGATTCAGTAAAATCGTCTCTACTTGGTTCTTTATTCCCTAATCCAGCAAAAGCATAAAGGCTAGTTTTTTCATTTAGTGAGTAATTAAAACCAACTTTGGGATTGAAAAAAGACATTTCTGAAGTTTGATCCAATTCACTACCGTCTTGGTCTAATCCAGTAAAATCATAGGTTACAATACGCTGTTGCAAATCAACGTAAGCACTTAACTTTGAATTCAAATCGTAATTTAATTTTCCATATACGTTAATATCATTTTTAGTAGCATCATTATCGTAGTATCTATGTCTAATATTTCCATTACTGGCATATTGTGACCATATTACTTCTCCATAATGTCCACCTAAATATTGGTTGGCACCTCCACCCAAAGTAATTTGGAAATTCTCCCCAGAATATTCAGCAGAATAGACAATCCCATAGAAATGATTATCTAACCATCTCCTGCGTATAAGATCTGTTTCAGAAATAGTATCTCCAGAACTTGTTATAACGTCTTGTAACCCATAGTCACTTAAACTTTCTTGACTAAAATAATTAAGTGAAGCATTTTGACCTATTCCTTTGTACTGCTCAAAATAGCCTTTTCCTCTTGTATAGTGTAAAGAAGCATTTAATTTTAGATTTCTATTTGGTCTATTAGTAAAATGTAGTTGGTAATGAGATTGATTGTAATTGTCCACTTCGTTTTCATATTCGTAGGGGTTGTAAGTCAGTCCACTATCGTTGTAATTTTCTTCTAAGAAACTTAGAGGGATTCCATTCCATGCTTGATAAGTAACTTCTTGTCCAGAAAAAGCTACTGCTTGGATAGATGTTTTTTCCCCTAAATAACTTCCAGACAAATAATAGGAATTAAGGTCAGATGAAGCTCTATCAATAAAACCATCTGATGCTACTTTGGATAATCTTCCTTCAAAATTCCATTTACCATCTATTAAACCAGTTCCAAGTTTAATGGTGTTTTTTAAAGAATTAAAAGAACCATAACTGTTGGATATTTCTCCATAAGGTTTATTAGAATTAACAGTGCTTAAGGTGCTTAAATTAATACTTGCACCAAAAGCCGAAGCGCCTGTAGTAGATGCTCCAACTCCTCGTTGAATTTGAATATCGTCTGTAGATGAAGATATATCTGGCATATTAACCCAATAAACTCCTTGAGATTCAGCATCGTTAAAAGGGATGCCATTTATAGTTACATTAACTCTTGTAGCGTCTGTTCCTCTTACTCTAATTCCTGTGTAGCCAACTCCAGCACCTGCATCTGATGTTGTTACAATGGAAGTAGCTTGGTCTAGTAGTATTGGTAAATCCACTCCATGGTTGTTTACTTCAATTTCTTCTTTAGAAATATTCTCATGAGCAACAGGACTTTTTTCACCTACTCTAGTAGTGGTGACTTCAAATTCATCTAGTGTTGTCTTAATAGAATCTGTTTGAGACTGGGCATTTAAAAAACCAAAAACGCCAATGGTGAGTAGTAAATAATTGTATTTCATTTTTTTAGGTTAAATGTGTCTTACTGGGGGTAAGAAAACACAAGGTTTAAACATTTAACATCCTTTCGCCAGCATTATCTGGATCAAGTTACATTCTGCTATTTAGCAGAAAATGGGTATAATCTCAGCCTTTTACAGCACCCCCTATTGAGTTCATCAAAAGTATAAAATAATTTTAGAATTGTAGATTTTGTAATATTTTTTTTGATTGAATTAACCTTTTGGATAGGTCTCCTTCAATAATTTCAAAATCAATTCCCATTTCTTTTATTTTATCTAAGTGGATATTGTAAAGTTCTATTCTATCATGTGGATTTTCTCTTTGAGGGTCAAAATCCCAGGGGATATTTGGACTACAAATTAAGTATAAATCAGGTGGATTTATTTTAATGTTTTCTATAATAAATGGATGACACTTTTTGTATTTGTATTCACACCAAATTTGTAGCGTTAGTAAATCCGTATCTGAAATTACAGATAATTTATTTTGACTAACAGATTTAAGTTCATTTACAAAGTGATTTGCTATTTGTAAAATATCGTTGTAATGGTACGGTCTTTTAATTTTTTTCAGATAGGTTCTAGAATATTCTGGAATAAAATTAAACCCTGATAAGATTTTTAATTGCTCGAACAAAGTGGTTTTTCCAGAGGACTCCGGTCCAGTAATTACTATATTTCTTGATTCTTTAGCGCCTTTTTTTTCCATTCAAAATAACCCATAAATGCAATAATTATAAATATAGAAAATTGAGCTACACTTAAATAATATTCTTTGAAAACAAAAAGAGGTATACAAAATATATCTCCAATAATCCAGAGAACCCAGTTCTCTACTCTTTTCCAGGCCATAAGCCACATAGCGATAAAGTTAAGGGCGGTAATAAAGGACTCTATTAAAACAAATTTCCAATCAAAATTTAGGATTTCTATTGAAGATAGAACCCAGTATATTAATAGTGTTAATATTGCTGCAACTGTTATGTAAAGTATGTTTTCTTTATTTGAACTGAATTTAATTTGGACCTTATTCATGTCAGAATTATCTTTTCTAGACCAATTGTACCAGCCATAAATATTCATCACTAAAAAAAATAAATTAATTACAGCTTGACCATATATTTCACCAAACCAACATAGGTATATCCACAGTGAAACACTTAATGTTCCCACTGGGTACAATAAAATATTTTCTTTTTTTGCAAACCAAACGCTTATTACTCCAGAAAAAACAGCAATTATTTCAATTATAAAATCCACTATTACACAATTTGAAGCGAATATATGAACATTATAAAAAATTTAATATTTAAATTGTTTAATCCTTTATTTGAAATGTTAAACATTTTGTTTAAGTTTGAGGCCTAAACAATAAACAAAATGGAAAAAGTTGCAGTTATACGCAAAGAACACTTCAATGCTGCCCATAGGTTGCACAACCCAAATTGGTCAGATGAAAAGAATATTTCTTTCTATGGAAAGTGCAACAATCCAAATTACCATGGTCACAATTATGATTTAGAAGTGACTGTAATTGGTGAAGTAGATCAAGAAAGCGGATATTTAATAGATATGAAAACTCTGTCTGATTTAATTAAAGCGGAAATTCTTGATAAATTTGACCATAAAAATTTAAATCTTGATGTAGGGGATTTTAAAGATTTAAATCCCACTGCAGAAAATATAATCAAAGTTATATATAATAAACTTAGAAAAAAGTTGGAAGATAAATTCGAACTTAAAATTAAACTTTATGAAACTGAAAGAAACATTGTTGTATACCCAGCCTGAAACCTCGTCAGAAAATAATTTTGATGAAGTTGGAGATGATCATGTGAGTAATTCTATTGAGACTCCAATTAGAAAAGATGCTTTTGACATCTCAAATGAAAAGAAAAAAGAAATTATTTCGGAACATTTTAAAGTTATTATGGAGACCCTTGGTCTTGACTTAACAGATGATTCTTTGAAAGGAACTCCTCACCGAGTTGCAAAAATGTATGTAGAAGAAATTTTTTCTGGTTTAGATCCAGCCAATAAACCCAAAGCAGCTTTGTTCGAAAACAAATACCAGTACAATGAGATGTTGGTAGAGAAAAATATCACTTTTTATTCCAATTGCGAACATCATTTTGTACCCATATTTGGAAAAGCTCACGTAGCTTACATGTCTTCTGGAAAGGTTATTGGGCTTTCTAAAATTAACCGAATTGTTGATTATTTTGCCAGAAGACCTCAAGTACAGGAAAGATTAACTAATCAGATTGGGAACGATTTAAAAGAAATTTTAGGAACTGAAGATGTCGCTGTTATATTAGATGCTAAGCATTTATGTGTTTCATCAAGAGGAATAAAAGACGAAACATCTACCACCACTACCTCATTCTATTCTGGAAAATTCAAAAATGATAATACTAAAAAAGAATTTCACCATTATTTAAATTCATGATTAAATTTAGTAGTCATTCTGGGATTAA
>CAYREL010000080.1:0-5245 GCA_964423275.1 uncultured Flavobacteriales bacterium
AAATGATTTTTAAGTTAGCTTGGAGAAATATTATAACTAGACCTCTTTCAAGTGGTCTTTCTGCAGTTTTACTTAGTTCTTCAATAATGGTAATTGTTTTATCAATGCTTACCATGAAACAAATGAGATCTAAGTTTAATGAAAATGCAAATAAGATAGATTTAGTAGTTGGAGCGAAAGGCAGTAGACTTCAGTCTGTATTATGTAATGTATTTCACATAGATTATCCCAACGGGAATATAAAACTCAATGAAGTTGATTTTCTATTCAAACATCCTTTTGTGAAAAGTGCAATACCAATTTCACTTGGAGATTCTTATAAAAAACATAGAATAATTGGAACAAATCCAAATTTCATCACCCAGATATACAATGGATCAATTTCAAAAGGAAATTTTTTTAATAAATCTTTAGAAGTGGTAATTGGGGCCAATGTTGCAGCGAAATTAAAATTAGATATTGGTGACTCTTTTAATGGGAGTCATGGAATTGAAGAATCAACCCACGATCATGAAGATTTTCCGTACCGCGTAGTTGGTATTCTTTCACCAACAGGAGAAATTATTGATCAGTTAATAGTAACTTCTTTAGAAAGTGTTTGGCAAGTTCATCCACATAATGATAAAAAAGGTTCTTTTGATTTAAAAACTAACGAAGAACACGACCATCACTCTCATGACCACAAATCAGAAGTTTTGGAAAATAATAAGGAGATAACAGCAGTCTTAGTGAATTACAATTCACCTAGAGCAAAATTTTCAATTCCAGGAATTGTTAATCAAAAAAATGCATTAATGGGGGCAGAACCAGCTATTGAAATCAAACAACTTTTAGATCTTATAGAACCAGCTGTAAATGTTATTTACGTCTTGTCTCTGTTTATTTTCGGGCTTTCTCTTTTTAGTATTGTTGTTACATTATTAAATTCAATGAAAGACAGAAAGTATGAAATATCTATGATGAGAGTTGGAGGAGCTAGTGTTAGATTAATTTTTATTTCAATAATTTTAGAGGGTTTCTTTATTGGGCTATTAGGAAGTGTTTCAGGATTGATATTGGGACATTCAATAATGGGAATTATGGCTAGATTTTTAAATGTTAATTACAATTATCAATTTTCAGGTTTGGTATTTGATAGCCTAGAACTAGTTTTACTTTTTGTGACAATACTAATTGGAATGACCGCGGCAATATTCCCTGCAATAGCAGCCTATAGGCTGGATATATCAAAGACACTAAAAAATACAACATGAGAAACAAAATAATCTTAGCAACCACCTTTTTTTTATTTTTTATAAGTAATATTTTTAGTCAAAATATTATTACTTGGGAGCTTTTGAAAAATGTAGAGTTTGATGAGATTTGGTCTGAAGAATTTCAGGCTTATTATATGGTGCCAAAGTTTTCGGAATCTGTTAAAGAAATGGACGGCAAAGAAGTTCAAATTAGAGGCTTTATAATTCCGGTCGATATTGTTCAAGACTATTATGTGCTTTCTGCCAATCCATATAGCTCTTGTTTCTTTTGCGGTCAGGCTGGTCCTGAATCGGTAATGGAGATTCAAATGATAAAAAAATATGAAGGGTTAAGAATGGACCAAGTAATAACTTATAAGGGCACTTTAAAATTAAACGTGGATGACATTTACCAATTGAATTATATTCTAGAGGATGCAGAAATAATAGAGTAGTTAAACCAATTTTTGAATTTCATTCCAAACGATTTTTGTAGCTCCTTTATTTTCTTTTATAATTTGTTTGGCTTTTTTCTTTTTTTTCTCTAGTTCAGCTTTATTTCCAATTAACTTTAAAATTATATTTTTCAGCTCTTTAGAATCGTAGACACTTTCTGCAATCTCTTCTTTAAGCATTAAATTAGCTTCTGGATACTTGTCAATATTGGGGCCAAATAAAAGAAAGTTCCCTTTGGCTGCTGCTTCTAATATGTTGTGTAGTTTTCCAGAGAATCCCCCACCAATAAAGGCAATATCGCTGTATTTATAGAGATCTGCAAGAATTCCAATTTGATCAACAATTAAGACTTTAGGTATCGGTTTCTTTAAATCAATTTCGGAGTATAGTAAAGATTCATTCCCAAATAATTTTTTTGTTTTTAAGATTTCATTCTCTTTTATCTCATGTGGAGTTATTATCCAATTGACATTGTCTATCTTATCAATTATTTCTGCAGTTATTCTTTCTTCTTTTTCCCACGAGGAGCCTAAAATAACACATGGAGACTTGATATCTAAAACTAAATTTGATTCCGCTTCATTAAAGGTGTCAAATCTAGTATCTCCAGAATATTTAAAATTTGAAAATCCATTTTTTTCTAATATTTCTTCAGATAAATGATCTGCGGTTAATATTAAACTCATGGACTGAAGTATTTTTTTAGCGGACTTTCCTAGCATATTAAAATACCAGTGGTTCTTTCTAAAATTGGAAGAAAACACCAATGACGGAATTTTTCTATTATTACATTCACTGATTAAATTGAGCCATAGGTCGTACTTGACAAAAATTAAAATACTTGGATTTATAAAATCAATAATTTTTTTTGAATTTCTTTTTTTATCGAAAGGCAAATAAAATTTATGAAAATTTTCATTATCAAAATCATAGTTGTCATAACCAGATGGACTAAAAAACGACATTACCACTTGGTTGTTTTTTTCAATTAAAATTTCTCTAACAATAGAACTTGCCATAATTGCCTCTCCGTGTGAAGCGGCATGAATCCAAAATGTTTTTTTTTCTGAACTTAAATTGGATAAGTTTTTTTGCCAATTTTTTTGGCCTTTTATTGAGTTTTTGGATTTATTATTTCCCAAAAAAGCAGAAGCATTTAAGTAAATAGACAATAGCTCAATAGCAATTTGATAATGAAATAATCCCATTTTAATTGTAGTAAAATTCGTTAGGATTCTTTCTTAAAACTGGAAAAAACCATCCTGCTCTTACTCCAAGATATACATCAAATTTATTATCAGTATAAGGGCCCATTAAATCAATTTGATAATCTCTCATTCCTCTGTTAAATCCTTCTATAATTTCTATCCCAATTGTAAAATTTACCAGTTTGTTGTTACTCATGTTTTGGTAGCCAATGTATTGTTTCAATAATACCCCAACTGTAAGCCTGTCATAGTATTTTAAATATTCCTTTTTGAGTTGAGGAATTAAATTTTCTTGATTTTCAATTCTTATTTTATGATACATAGATCCAATACCCCCTTTTAAGAAAATACCAGAATTTGGATTTGGCCCAATAAGATTTAAGACTTTTCCAATATCTAAACTAATTAATCCCCCCCTGTGATACATTAGATATAGATTTTCTTCTCCATACTGGTTAATAATCCATCCTTGATCATTTATTAAGTGATCTAAGACGCTTGAATTTTTAACATTTTCACTATGAATAAAATTGTAATTTAATTCAAAGGTTTGATTTCTTTTATTTTTCCAGCCAATGGAAAGTCCAATATTAGAATTTATTCCATAATCTTCTGCAAAATCTCCCTTGGGAGACTGTAGAGCTAGGCTAACTCTTACAAAAGGGAAATAAATAACAGAATCTTTATTTTTTTGACATGTTCCATTGGTCAATATTAATATTGAAAATAGTAAAATGACAAGTACTTTATTTAACAGTGTCAACTTTAAGAAGTATTAATTTGAAAAATCAAATATAAGAATTGCCATAAATCTAGGATATAGTTATATTCGCAATTGTTAATTTTAAGAGATGAGCGAAACTAATTTAAATATTCAAATGGTTGACTTAAAAAGTCAATATATGAAGATTAAGCCACAAGTAGATAAAGCCATAAATGATGTTTTGAGTTCTACACAGTTTATAAATGGGGAACATGTGAAATCTTTTCAAAATGAATTAGCAGCTTATCTTGGCGTAAAACATGTTATTACTTGTGCAAATGGAACAGATGCACTTCAAATATCAATGATGGCTCTTGGTCTAAAGCCTGGAGATGAAATTATAACTCCCTCATTTACATACATTGCTACTACAGAGGTTATAGGACTGTTAGGATTAAAACCCATTTTTGTTGATTGCGATCCTGAAAATTTTAATATTTCTGTTGAAGAAGTTGAAAAAGTAATTACAGAAAAAACCAAAGCTATTGTTCCGGTTCACCTTTTTGGACAGTCTTCAGATATGAAATCTATTATGAATTTAGCCAAGAAGCATAATCTATTTGTAATTGAAGATAATGCTCAAGCCATTGGTAGCGATTATTTGGGGTTTAATAAACCTCAAAAAACAGGAACTATAGGAAATATTGGCTGTACTAGTTTTTTTCCATCTAAAAATTTAGGATGCTTTGGGGACGGTGGGGCTATGATGACAAATGATGATGAGTTAGCAAAAAAACTTCGAATGATAGCTAATCATGGTCAAAGTAAAAGATATTACCACGATATAGTTGGGTGTAACTCAAGATTAGATAATATTCAGGCTGCAGTACTAAGAATTAAACTTAAAGAACTTGATCAATACATTCTAAATAGACAAAATGCAGCCAATTATTACGATCAAAATTTAAAGGATTTAGATCATCTAACACTTCCTTACAGGAATTTAGATTCTAATCATGTTTTTCATCAATATACTTTAAAGCTAGATGACAATATAGTAAGAGACGAATTAATCCAATATTTAGCAGATAAAAATATTCCGGCAATGGTTTATTATCCAGTACCTGCTCATAGGCAAAAAATGTTTTCTAAAATCCCGAATTCATATGGAAATATGAAAATTACCAACTGGCTTTCATCAAGAGTATTTTCATTGCCAATGCATACAGAACTTTCTACTTTACAACAAGACTACATAATTGAAAATATTTCTAATTTTTTAAATAAATAATAAATAATAAATAATGAAAATAGCTGTAATTGGAACTGGATATGTAGGCTTAGTAACAGGAACTTGCTTAGCAGAAACAGGAAATATAGTTACTTGTGTAGATATTGATGATCAAAAAGTCCATAAATTAAAAAATGGGAAAATTCCAATTTATGAGCCTAATCTGAACAACTTTTTCCAAAGGAATATTGCTCAAAAAAGATTGTTTTTTACAACCCAATTAGAAGAAGGAATTAAAGACGCAAAGTTGATATTTTTAGCACTTCCAACACCACCTGGTGATGATGGTTCTGCAGATTTAAGTTACATTCTTTCAGTAGCCAAAGAACTTGGAAAGATTATTAAGAATTAT
>CAYREL010000081.1:0-5231 GCA_964423275.1 uncultured Flavobacteriales bacterium
TAGTCTCAAGCTACTTTATTGCATTTATATTTTACAAATAAACAATGATCATTCTGTTAATTTTTGAGGTTTAAGGAATACCAATAGATGAATATCTATATTCTGCAAAAAAATGATTCTATTAATATTGATGGAATGAGGAAACTTGGTTAGCTATAATTATAATTTTAAAACGAAAAGATCAAGAATTTATTTACGATTAAATTAACATTTTACAAAAGATAAATAGTTTAATAGATATTTTGGTGTTGGAGCAATTGTGAGAGCAGGTCATAGCAATAATTTTAACGTTTTTTAAAAAGAAAAATCATTATAAAGTTTTAATCAAAGAATTAATCCAAGTTCTTTTAATAAATATTTTCAGTTTTAGTTACATTTGCAAGAATGAAAAGAATAATAGTTCTTATAACTTTAATATTAACTTCCATAATAACCCCATTTTATTCCCAATATAATTTTGATGTTGGATTTAATTTTGGTGGAACAGGGTATCTAGGGGATATTGGTGGTACTGGAGAAGTAGCCAAAGGATTTTTAGGAGATATTGTTTTAAAACAAACGAATATTACAACAGGGATTTTTGGCAGATACAAGATAAATTCAAAAATCCATATTAATTCTGGGTTAAATTACGTAAAGATTAGTGGAGACGATGCAAATTCTGCAGGGCCTAGACAATGGAGAAATTTAAGATTTCAAAACCAACTATTTGAACTTAATTCATGCTTAGAATATACATTCTTAAAAATAAACGATCTCGGAGGCACAGGAAGATATAGAACAAGTTTAAATCTATATGCTTTTGTTGGTGGATCTATATTTTACCACAATCCAAAGGGTACATTTTTAGAAAACGCAAATAGTCCTATTAAAGAATGGGAAAGCCTCAGGCCTTTAAAAACAGAAGGACAAGAAACACCATACAGTCCAATAAACTTCTCCACACCTTATGGTTTTGGTGCCATTATAAAAACTGCAACTTTTTATAAGTTTGGAATCTACTTTAGATACATGAAAAATTATACGGATTATTTAGATGATATTTCTACAGTTTTTGCCCATAATGCAGGAGAAGGCAATGTAGCAAATCAATACAATGGTCCAGAAGAACAGTCTGGAAGTTTTGCTACAGGACAAGTTAGAGGAAATCCTAAAAGTCTTGACGATATTTTCATGTTAAACATATCTTTTAGTAAGATAATTTCATCTAAAAATAATATCTACTACGCCGATTATTTGATGAAGTATAAGATGCCTAAAAAGTTTAAGTCAAAAAGAGGATATGGTAGTAGAAGACATAATACCTATCAATTTAAAAATTTCAAAAAGAAAAAAGCCAAACGAACAATGAGAGCTAACTTCTAGAAAAACTGTTTTATTTTAATAATTGGTTTAATTAAAAAAGTAAACCAAAAAGGTTTTAAACCATTTATTTTCCAAGATTTTTTATCATTTCTATTAGCTTGCCATCTGTTTTTAAAACTAGAATTACTAACTCCACCCACTCTCATTTTAGTAATATTTAATGCTATATATTTTGATTTTAAATTGTATAATTCAAACATTCTTAGCATCAATTCATAGTCTGCTGAACTTCCTAAACTAAGGTTATATAAACCATATTTTAAATAACAGGATTTTTTGATGAAAAAACCAGTATGAGGTGGCATCCATCCCCATTTAAATTTCCCTTTCTTATAACTATCAGATTTCCATCTTCTAATTACTCTATTAATATCATTTCTATCTACATAATTAATGTCTCCATAAATCATGTCTATATTTTTACCAAATGAGCTCATTACATTGTCAATTACAGAGTCATTATCAAAAATATCGTCTGCATGAAGAAGACCTACAACATCACCAGAGGATTTACTAATTCCTTTGTTAATAGCATCGTAAATACCAGTATCACTTTCTGAAATAAAAACATCAATACTATTAGAAAATTCTTTAATGATTTCATGAGTGCTGTCTGTAGAAGCTCCATCAATAATTATATACTCAACTTGTTTGTAAGATTGGTTGAGAACAGACTTTATCGTTGCTTTTATAGTTTGCTGACTATTGAAACAAACAGTAATTATAGATATTTTCATGAAATAGTTCTAATACTTACTTTTTCTGCAGGATTTCCTTTGTAAATACTGTAAGATTCTAAATTCTTAGACGTAACAGAACCAGCAGAAAGAATAGAATGAGAATTTGCAGTTACACCGAGTAAAACAGTAGATTTAGCCCCAATCCAAACACCGTCCTCAACTATAATTGGTTTGGTTATTAAATCAAAGCTTTCTTTTTTGTAATTATGGTTACCACATAATAAAAATGCACCTTGGGAAATGCAAACATTATTTCCAATAACCACATTATCTAAATTATCAATCCACACATTCTCTCCAATCCATACATGATTGCCTAAAGATAATTTCCAAGGGTATTTAATATTAACATTTGGTTTAATCACAACTGACTTACCAATCTTGGCACCGAATATTCTTAAAATAAAAACTTTAAAAAATGAAAATGGTAACCAACTAGATTTAAAAAAAATTAGACTAAAAGAATACCACAAAATTCTTAAAATAAGGTTGCCAGGATAAAAATCCTTGTTGTTATATTTAGAAAAGTCTGATTTTAAGTTCATTTACTCTGAAAACATTTTAATATATCCCTTCTTAAATATAGAAGGATTTATAAATTTATCATAATAATTTCTTGAACCATTATTAAATTCCCTGTAATATTTAGGACTCATTTCATTGAAATAAATTAATTTTTCCTTAAAACAACTATTAGTTAAAGGCAGTCGAAAACCAGCAATGTATTTTTCTAAATTATTCCATGGACAATTTTCTGAAATAAGAACAGGAAGTCCAGTTGCAAGAGATTCTACAATAGAGTGTCCAAAATTTTCATTTTTCGAAGTAGAAATAAAAACATGGGTACTTTTTAAATAATCTATAATCTTGCTGAATTTTTGTTGACCTAAAAATTCTACAGTAATATTAGAAGGCAAGGATTCGGAAATTTTTAATAATGAATTATAATAATTTGAGTCCTCCACAAAACCAATTATAGTATAATGACATTCAAACTTAATTTCTGAAAGTACCCTTAGAAAAAACTCTATGTTTTTTATATTATTAACTCTACAAATAGAAATTAAATTTAAAATTTTAGATGATTTTTTTCTTTCTTGAAATTCAATTTTTTTGGTAACATTTGGCAAAATAGAATAGGTAATATTTTTCGAAACAACTCTATTTAAATCCTCTAGCTCTAGATCATTACTTAAATGCCAATGAATATTTTTATAAATAGATATGCTTTTCATTAATTGTAGGAAAATAATTTTACGATTAGGCTTAATAGCTAGAGCACCGGTTCCAAGCATTCCTCTAGGGGCTATAATAATATTGTATTTAGTTTTAAATAGCCAAGAAGGAAGAATAGAAAATTTAAATGAGAAAATTCCATTTAGATAAATTTTAAATGGATTTATTTCTGCTACTAAGCTTTTTAGAATTTTATTTTTAAGATGAGATTTTTCTAAATAAATAATATTCACATTTCTAACTTTTTGCCATTTATTTAATACCACTCCTTGTAAATTTTGCTTACTATTTAAATCTTTGGCACCTGTAATAATATAAAACTCAAATTCTTCAGCTAAGGAGTTAACCATGTTTTCAACCGATGAAATAGGACCCCCCGCTTTAACTGCAGGTGTAAACCAATCAATAAAAATTAAAATCTTTTTCAATTATTTTTATTTGAAAGATTAATACTAGTCCACTTTCCAAAAACTACCAAAGACCATACTTGAATCCAATTCACATTGGGTTTCCCATTTAAAAAACCCTTCCATAATGAATTTACTGATCCCATATTAAAAGCTGAGTAATAGTCAAGATTTAATATGGATTCCTCACAAAAAGAACGTAATTCATTTTTCATCCAACTTTCCCATGGCAGAACAAAGCCCATTTTCTTTCTGTGAATAATTTCATCGGGAATCCAACCATTGGTTGAGTCAATAAGTAATTTTTTAGGATATGTAGGATATTTTAATTCGTTAGGTAATGAAAGTACATACTCTACCAAATTATGGTCCAAAAAAGGAACTCTAATTTCTAAAGAATTAGCCATTCCCATTTGATCAGCATCCCTTAACAAAACATTTTGTAAATAAGTTTCTATCTCTAAAGCAGATATCTTGCTAATTAATGGATAACTAAACCCTCTTTTTTTAGAATCAAACACGCTAAAACCCCAATTAAATGGATGATTTTCATAAGATATATTTCTAAAGTCAATTAACTTAGAGATAGCATCGTTGGTGAATATTTTTCTAAATATTGGGTAAAAGTAGGGTAACTGTAATAATTTTAGGTTTAGTATTTCAGCCATTTTTTCTGATTTTAATGACTGTTTTTGTTTTATCAAAAGCTTACCAAAAAGATTTCTCAACTGTGGTGGAAATGAATACAACCACTTTTTATTCTCTAGCTCAAATACCTGTTTAAAAACTGGATAGCCTGCAAATAACTCATCAGAACCAGCACCGGACAAAGCCATTTTAAATCCCTTCTCATGAACTTGTTTGGAAATGAAAAAAGTATTAATACCATCTACTGATGGATGGTCCATAAATTTAAAAGGTTCTTCAATTTGGTGTAATATATCTTCAGGATGAAGTTCTAGTTCAAAATGATTGGTTTTATACTTAGAGGCCATCATTCTAGAAAATTTCCTTTCATCAAATCCTTTTTCTTTGAAAACTACAGAAAATGTATTGGTATTTTGATTAGAAACTTTGCTTGCAGCAGCCACTAGAATACTAGAGTCAATTCCTCCACTTAAAAAAATTCCATATGGAACATCCGAAATCAATCTTTTTTCAACAGATTCTAAAATTAATTTTTCAACATTTTTTAAAGGTTCTTTAACAGGTTTACTAAGAATAGCATTTTCAAATAAATTCCAATATTCGAAAATTTTAGTCTCTTGATTACTAATTTTTAAAAATGAAGCTCTAGGAACAGATTTGACTCTTTCTAAAATTGTATTTGGCTGATGTACAGTACCGTATTGAATAAAGTCTAATAAATCATCTTCTTTTACATTCAAATCCTTAAGATAGACGGATTTAATAGCTTTTAAAGAGGAAGAAAATATTATACTTTGGTTAACCTCTAGGTAATAAAGAGGCTTTATACCAAATC
>CAYREL010000082.1:0-5212 GCA_964423275.1 uncultured Flavobacteriales bacterium
TTCTTGTTCTTTTCGTTTTAAAATTTTAATTATAGCTAACCAAGTTTCTTCATTCCATCAATATTAATAGAATCATTTTTTCGCAGAATATAGATATTCATCTATTGGTATTCTTTAAGTCTCAAAAATTAATAGAATGATCATTGTTTATTTGTAAAATATAAATGCACTAAAGTAGCTTGAGACTAGATAAATAATTTTTTTCATGACAATTGTTTTATTATTAATTTTTTTTTAAATAATTCTATATTGACTAAAAACCAAATAACCAATCTATTTAATATTAAGTATCCCATTATCCAGGCTGGTATGATATGGTGTAGTGGGTGGAAATTAGCTAGTGCTGTTAGTAATTCAGGAGGTTTAGGAATAATAGGATCAGGCTCCATGTATCCTGATGTTTTAAGACATAATATTTTACAATGTAAAAATGCAACTAATCAATCTTTTGCTGTAAATGTTCCCTTGTTGTATCCAAATATTGACGAGCATATTAAAATAATTATTGACTTGAAAGTCCCAATTGTTTTTACTTCAGCTGGAAATCCAAATACCTGGACCAAAGAACTAAAACAAAATAATATTAAAGTAGTGCATGTTGTTTCCAGCGTTAAATTTGCACTTAAGGCAGAATCTTGTGGAGTTGACGCAATTGTAGCAGAGGGTTTTGAAGCTGGGGGCCATAATGGAAGAGAAGAAACTACAACCATGTGTTTAGTTCCAGATGTTGCCAAGGCTATAAATGTTCCTTTAATCGCTGCTGGTGGAATAATTGATGGTAAAAGTATGTTGGCAGCAATGATTTTAGGTGCAGATGGAGTGCAAATGGGAACTAGGTTTGTGGCATGTAAGGAATCTTCAGCCCATGAAAACTTTAAAAATATGGTTTTAAAAGCTAAAGAAGGAGATACAAGGCTAACCTTAAAAGAAATAACTCCAGTAAGAATGATGAAAAATAAATTTTTTCAAGAATTGGAAGAATTTTATAAAACTAGTCCAAGTAAAGAACAGTTATTGAATAAATTAGGAAGAGGGCGTGCAAAATTAGGAATGTTTGAGGGGGATTTAGAGTCTGGAGAATTAGAAATTGGACAAGCATCTTCTCAGATTAATAAAGTTTTTACTGCAAAAGAAATCGTCCAGCAAATTATGACAGAATTTAATAGTATTAAGTCTCAAATTTCAATAGCCAATAAATTCAATTAAGAAATACAACTTTACCCGTATCTTTGCGTTTTAATAAAATGAATAAGTTTTTAAATATCTCAAATAATTGTACCATCTTTTTTTTGATTTATTTATTATTTTTCTCCAATAATTCATTTTATTCACAATGTAATTCTCCTTGCTTTTGTCTGCAAGTAGACGAGATTGGGGAAGTTTATATGATTTGGGATACATTAAACATTACAAATGTTAATCTTTTTGAACACCAATTTTATGCAGATACAGGTGGTGGTTTTGTCTTAATTGGCTCCGAATCTAATAGTTCTGTTAATTCTTTTAATTTTCAAAATTATTTTGCAGCCAATAATACTTCTTCCTATTTCATCAAAAGTTTATATGGTTCTTCAGGGTCAAATTTTAATTTTAGCGATACTATCTCTACCATATTTTTCGATTTGGTTAATTTATTTGATGGAAGAGTTGCTCTATCTTGGAATCATCCAGTTGCGGTAAATTCACTCCCTTTAAATAGTCAGTATATTGTAGAAAGTTCTTCTCCTTCAAACCCACCAACTTCAGCTATTTGGAATCAAGTAGTCTCTCTGCCTGTTGATTCTTTAAATTATACAGACAATATAAGTGTATGCTCATCATGGCTCAATTATAGAGTAAGATTATCCTCCAGTACTTGTGATTTTGTATCCAATTTAGATGGCGGATTTATTGAAGATCAACAAGCACCAGATGCACCAGTAATTAATCTGGTAACTCAAGACACATCTAATAATCACTTATATATTAATTGGAATCCAAGTATTGCTCAAGATGTCATGGCTTATATAGTTTTTAAATTTTCAAACGGATCTTGGAACCCTTTAGATACTATTTTTGGAATACAGAATACTTCTTTTTACGATACTACATCAACTACCTTTCAAAATGACATTGTAAAGTACTCCATTGCTGCTATGGACAGTTGTAGTTCTGGCAATCCACCCCAATTCAATACTTCCTCTGCAGGTGATGAACATAATAATATTTTACTAAATCAACAGTATGAACAATGTACGGGTGAGGTTTTACTAAATTTTAATGAATATATTAACTGGCCATTTGGTGTCTCTAGCTACAAAATATATTTTAAGAACGATGCCAATTTAAATTGGCAATTATTAGACTCTACAAATTCGATAAATTACTCTTATATTATTCAACAAGGAAACATGAACTACAGTTTTATTGTAGTAGCTGAGTCAGATTCCTTGGCAATAAGTTCTCTTTCTAACATTGTTGAGTTCTATGCAAATCAACCTCCAATTCCACAATCTTCCTATATTTCACAAGTACAAGTACATAGTGATACAATTTTTGTAAAATATATTGGAGATAATGGTATAGGAATTAAAAGTTTAAATATTTATAGATCTCTTGATAATGGAATAAGTTTTGAAATGATTGATTTTAAACCTAACCCTATTTTCCCCTATACATATTATGACTTAGATGTTTATCCAAGTGAAAGATCTTATTTATATCAAATGTCGGTAACAGACTCTTGTCTTAACGAAGTCGCTTTTTCAAATTTTGGCCAATCCATTTTTTTAGATGGTAACTCTGAAGATTATTTAATAAATAATTTAGTTTGGAGTCCCTATCAAAACTGGGAAAATGGGGTAGAGAAGTACGAGCTTTCTACTTTGAATAATTTGAACCCAACCTTTGAATTACTCATCGATTCAGATACTGCATTAAATTATCTACACGATTTTACCAATTTTTTAGAACCATTATTTGACGGCAAAATATGTTACCAAATATCAGCAAATGAAAATCAATCAAGTTTAGGTTCATCTGGAATTAGTACGTCAAACATTAAGTGTTTACAAAACGAACCAATTGTTTTTATTCCAAATGCATTAGATTTAAATGGGGTTGTGAATTATTGGAAACCAATTATTAAGATGATAGACTTTAGTGATTACAAAGTTTCTATATACAGTAGGCAAGGAGAATTAATAGCGCTATTGGACCACATAGATCAAGTATGGGATGGTAGAATTATGAACTCAAGCAACCTAGCGTCTATGGGAGTCTATGTATACCAAGTGGAATTTAAAAATCCGTCTGGAAAGTATTTTCACAAAAAGGGACAAATAACACTTATTAGATAAATTAAGTTTTTTGCTTTTTCTTTTTTGCTGCAGGGAAAAGAATATTGTTTAATATAAGTCTATATCCAGGAGAATTTGGATACAGATTTAAGTCTGTAGGAGGGTCGTTTACATAATGTCTGTAATCTTCTGGATCGTGTCCTCCATAAAAAGTCCATTGCCCTTTCCCATACTCTCCATGAATATATCTAGCAGTACCAAAAACTTTGGATTCTCCCATCACCAAGACATTTGATTTAATCAAGCTAGATTTAAAATCTGTAGTTTGCCCCATAAATCCTTTTATTATTCTTGTATGATTTTGGCAAAGTAGAGTAGGTACAATATCCCACTTTGCAGAAAAATCAAATAAGGTAAATAAGTCTTGATTTTCTGGAAGTTTATGTAACATAGTTCCATCAATATCTGAAAACTCGTACTCCATTGGGTTAGACTTAAGTTTGAAATCTTTGAATGCCAATGTTTGGTTGTAATCAAGTTTGGATTGCGCACTAGGATCTGCTTTGTCTCCATCAAACATATATTCACAAATATCGGTATTTTCAGCTGACATTGCTATGTCGTAAGAGTCTGTTCCAGAGCACATTGTGAATAAAAAACCACCCCCGGCAATAAATTCTTTAATTGATTTTCCAACTTGTAGCTTAAGCTCTGACACTTTATTAAATCCTAATTCTTTTGCACTTAGCTCTGCATTTTTTTGTTGTTGCATATACCAAGCTGCATTTCTATAGTTTCTATAGAACTTACCATACTGTCCTGTGAAATCTTCGTGGTGTAAATGAAGCCATTCGTATTTAAATAATTCATTTTTTATAATTTCTTTATCGTAAATCTCTTCGTAAGGAATCTCCGCATAAGAGAGAACAAGAGTAACAGCATCATCCCATGGTTGTTTGCCTTTGGGAGTATATACTGCAATTTTTGGAGCTTTCTCTAATCTTACAATTTCCTGGTTGACTTCAGGATTAGCAATATTTGATTTTATTTGTGCTACTTTGGAATTGGTGAGAATATTAAAACTAACCCCTCTAATAATACATTCTTGTTGAATTGAAGAATTATTTTTTATCAAAAAGCTTCCCCCTTGGTAATTTAAAAGCCAATCAACTTCAATATCATTTTGTAATATCCAATAGGCAATTCCATAAGCTTTTAGATGATTGGTTTGATTATCCTCCCCCATTGGAATTAAAATAAATGACGCTGAATAGGAGATGTTTATTATAAGAAAAACAGAAAGCGTAATGATTTTTTTCAAAATTTTCATTTAGAAATAAATATTATTTGTAAGTTTTTTAATTTTAAAAAGGATCTTCATTGGAAGAATCGTCATTCATTTTTGATGGCATAGTGAAAGAAGAAACATCGTCTCCGAAATCATTATTAGGTTTCATTCCTGCATTGTACATGAAGTCATTTTGGCTAAGACCATCAAGGTCTGAGAATTTAGCGTACTTACCAATAAATTTTAATCTTACATCTTTAAGTGAACCATTTCTATGTTTGGCTATGATAATTTCTCCTTGGTTATTACATGGTGATCCATCCGGCCATTCTGTGAGTTGGTAGTATTCAGGACGGTATATAAAACCTACAATATCTGCATCTTGCTCAATAGCTCCAGAATCTCTTAAATCTGAGAGCATTGGTCTTTTGTCTCCTCCTCTTGTTTCGACTGATCTACTTAACTGGGAAAGTGCGATTATTGGTATTTCAAGCTCCTTAGCAATTTCTTTTATAGATCTTGAAATATTACTTATTTCCTGTTCTCTATTTCCACCTTTACCTCCTGAACTCATTAATTGTAAGTAGTCAATAATAATTAACTGTACACCATGTTGTTGTTTAAGTCTTCTACTTTTTGCTCTTAA
>CAYREL010000083.1:0-5201 GCA_964423275.1 uncultured Flavobacteriales bacterium
TGTTGTTCCCAAATCCAGCAGAAAATACAGCTACTGTAGCTTTTGAAGGACTTGAGGGTTCTGATGTGAAAATTGATTTATATAACTTACTGGGTAAGTTAGTATTTACTGGAAATCATACTTCAGCTTCAAATTTTGATTATTACAATATTGATGTAACTACATTAAATAATGGAATTTACAATCTTGTATTATCAGTTGGAGAATCTATTACTACTAAAAAATTACAGATTATTAAATAGATTTTTTAATCTTAATAATACCAAAGGCCTGATTAAAATCAGGCCTTTTTTTGTATCTTAAATGGTAGTTTTAATATATTTAAGAGATTTTTAAATCGAAAATTATTTAATTTGAACACTTTCTCAAAATATGTAGTTGGTTTTGCAGGTGTAATAACTGTTTTAATTTATGGGCAATATATATTAGTCCCATTCATTTTTGCTCTTCTTTTGTGGTTTACAATTAGGGTTTTTACTTCCGTATCCCAGAAATTTCCTGTTTATGGAAAGTTGGTTCCTAGTAAATTAAAAACGATTATAACAACTGTTTTTATTTTTTCTATTCTATATTTTTTCAGCCAATTAATCTTATCAAGTTTTAAATCAATTATAGATTCTCACCACAATTACAACAACAATATAACAGCTATAATAAATCTTGTTAATGATAAATTAAACATTGATCTACAATCCTACATAGAGACTCAGTATACTGAAATAAGTCTTACTGGAATGGCAGAAATGCTTTTTGACGCAGTATCTAAAATCATAAGTAGTACATTAATGATACTAATATTTACGATATTTATATTTTTAGAGGAAACCAACTTTTCCCATAAACTAAAACAATTTCTATCAGAATCTAGCTCCGATTATCATGGTCTAAACAGTACACTTAATAAAATAGAATGGTCGGTAGCTAAATACTTAGGGATTAAAACAATGTCTAGCTTTATCACCGGATTATTGAGTTTTCTAGTCTTCTATTTTTGTGATCTAAATTTTGCAATATTTTGGGCATTTCTAATATTTATCTTAAACTTCATTCCCACCATTGGTTCTTTATTAGCAACATTATTTCCTGTTATTTTTTCTTTATTACAATTTGGTGATTTTTCTATTGCTCTAATTATTCTTTTTGTAGTTGGTTCAATTCAAGTGGTTATTGGGAATGTTATAGAGCCAAAGTGGATGGGTAACTCTATGAACATAAGTCCTTTAGTTAGCATTCTATCTTTAATGTTTTGGGGGTTAATATGGGGAACCACCGGAATGATAGTCAGCGTTCCTTTTACAGTTGTAATTATAATCATCCTTTCAGAAATTGAATACACAAGACCCTTAGCTATTTTACTTTCTGAAAAAGGGGATATCAATGAAAGAGAATAAACTAGATAATTCTTTTTGGAATCTTCGCTACCAAAACCTTCAAACTGGGTGGGACTTAGGTGAAATATCTGATCCAATTAAAAAGTGGTTTGATAATCAAGAAAATAAAAAAATTAATATTTTAATTCCTGGAGCGGGCAAAGGACATGAAGTAAAATATGGATTTGAAAACGGTTTTGAAAATATTTATTATATGGATTTTTCTAGTAGGGCTGCAGACTTATTCAAAGAAATCTGCCCTCTATTCCCAAAAGATCAAATTTTAATAGGTAATTTTTTTTCACTTAAAACCCCCTTGTTTTTTGATGTGATAATTGAACAAACTTTTTTTTGCGCAATTGATCCAGTCTTAAGAGCAAATTATGTAGAAAAAACTATCGAAATTCTAAAAGAAAATGGGAAAATAATCGGATTACTTTTCAATAGAGAATTTGATGCTTACGGGCCTCCTTTTGGAGGAACCGAAAAAGAATACAAAGGATTATTCAACAGTAAATTTAATTTTAAAAAATTTGAAAATTCCTTGCTTTCTTCAATACCAAGAAAAGAATATGAGTTTTGGATAGAGTTTATTAAAAAGAATTAAATAGCATTTATTAATTCTTCCGTGATTTCAAGATTGTGATAAACAGCGTTAACGTCATCGTCTTCCTCCATCTTATCAATTAACTTCATTACTTTTTGAGCACTTTCTAAATCTAGAGTTGTGGTATCAACAGGAACTCTTTGAAGTTCAGAATTATTTATTACCCATTTTTTTTCATCTAAAATCGCTTGCATTTTTCCATACTCATCAAAAGATGTTTGAATAATTACATCTTGGTCCACTTCACTTAATTCTTCCAACCCATAGTCTATCAGCTCCATCTCTACTTCCTCTAAATCTTCAACTGTTAGACTTTCTCTTTTTAAAGTGAAAATCCCTTTTCTTTCAAATAAAAATCCCAAGGATCCATTGGTCCCCAAATTACCGCCATACTTATTAAAAATGGATCTTACTGAAGCCACCGTTCTGTTGTTATTGTCTGTAGTTGCTTCGACAAATACTGCAATTCCATTGGAGGCATATCCTTCAAAAGTTATTTCTACTAAATTAGCTCCTTCTCCTCCAACCCCTTTTTTAATAGCTCTTTCTATAGTGTCCTTCGGCATATTGGCGCCTTTCGCATTTTGAACTGCAAGTCTTAAAGATGGATTGGTATCTAATTCTCCACCTCCATCACGTGCTGCGATAGTTATTTCTTTTATTGCACGAGTAAAAACTTTAGCTCTTTTATTGTCTTGAGCAGCTTTTCTATGCTTGATATTTGCCCACTTACTATGTCCTGCCATGAAAAAAAATTTATGTATAAAAATAAAAAAAATTGCATTTCTAATAGATGAGCTTATTTTTGTCTTATTCTATAGAGATGACTAACAAATCTAATTTATACAAAAACAT
Organism: uncultured Flavobacteriales bacterium; assembly: GCA_964423275.1. GTDB lineage: Bacteria > Bacteroidota > Bacteroidia > Flavobacteriales_D > Parvicellaceae > MED-G20. Next base: position 2,833 of record CAYREL010000083.1, read on the forward strand.
TCTTTCTGACATAGAAAATGTCCTAGATTTTTCTGTTCCAACCTTTACCAATTTAGGAAATATTTCCGCTTTATTAAAGAGTCGTTTTAACTGGTTTTGGGTAGGGTTTTATAAGGTTGAGGGAGATTGTTTAATTCTTAATGCTTTTCAAGGGCCTGTAGCATGTGTGAAAATCAGCAAAGGAAAAGGAGTTTGTGGTAAATCTTGGGAAGAAAATAAATCAATAATAGTAAAGGATGTAGATTTATTTGAAGGCCATATAGCTTGCAACGAGGCGTCAAAGTCCGAGATTGTGATTCCAATAAGAAATAAAAAAGGAGAGATTGCTTATATTTTAGATGTAGATCACCATAGAACAAATGCATTTGATGAAATAGATGAAAAAAATTTAAGTTTAATTAATGATATAATAGTTAAAATAATTTGAGATTTCTTTATATAATATTATTTCTAGGCTTTCTCAGTTGTGCTCAACAAACTTCTCTCACTGGTGGTGATAAAGATACCCTAGCTCCTATTTTAATGGTGGATTCAAATATAAGTTTGGTTAATATGAAACAAGCTAATATAAATTTAGAATTCAATGAGAATATTCAATTTCTTAGAGGGAAAAGAGCTTTAATAACCAATCCTTCAATTAGTGAAGTAGAAGTAACAGAAGAAAAAAATAAAATTGAAATAAATTGGGAAGACACTCTTATTCCCAATACTACTTATTCTTTCTTATTTATAAACTCCGTTGCTGACATTACCGAAAAAAATAAAATAAATGAATTTAATTATGTAGTATCTACAGGCCCAAAAATTGATTCTGGATCTATAAAAGGAACAATTATAAAATATCCAGAAAAAGAGGGCTTTGAGAACGCCTTAATAAGGATAGTGAATGTTAATGACAAAATATATACTTATAGAACTTACACAGATAAAAACGGAGAATACCAACTTAATAACATAAAAAACGGAGAATACCAATTGTACTGCTTTCAGGATGAGAATGACAATTTACTATTAGATACTTTAACCGAGGATCATGGTTTTTACAGAGATACTATTTTAGTAAGCGACAGCTCTGCAATTTTAAATACTATTGCTTACAGCCCAAAAAGAAAAAAATCACTGGACAAGTCCTCTTTTAACCATTTTGGGAGGTTGGAGTTAGAATTTAATATTCCAGTGGATTCTTGTAGGGTCACAGACTTAACTACCAACACAGACTATCAATCCAACTCGATAAGCTCTAAGCATCTTTTTTATTTTTCTGATACACTGGCAAAACACTCTCTAATAATAAAATCTGGAAGTGATTTTAAGGATACAATAAGAGTCTCTTATATTGATAAAACTGGACTAGAAAATAAAATTTCTTATAAAGAAAAAAAGTCAAACGTTCTTATATCCAAAGAAGGGTTCACCCTTGAGTTTAATCAATTTATAAAAGAAATTGATACTTCTTTGATAGAAATAGTTGTAGACTCAGTTCTAATAAATGCTTCTTTTAAAATAAATAAAAACTTTCTTACTATTTTCCCAGAAAGCAAGGTCAATAATTATAAAATGACTCTTCTCCCAAATAGTATAACTGGAATAAAAGAGAGTAAAAAGGATACTAGTATTGTGAATTTCATGATTTCCAATAACAGTAATTTATCAACTCTAGAGCTTACTGTTTTTAATATTCCTTATCCAAAATCTATTATTCAAATTATTCAAAACAAACAAGTAGTAAAAGAGTTAAGAGTTTCGGCAGAGCAACAAGAATACTCCATTTTAAGATGTAAGCCAGGTGATTATGAGATAAAGCTAATAGGAGATTTGAATGGGGATGGTTATTGGACAATTGGGAATATTGAAAAGAATATTTTACCAGAACCAATAGTGGATTACAAAGGGGTTTTAGAATTAAAGAAAAATTGGACCAGTAATATTCAATGGGACTTTAAATTAGAAGATTAAAGTCATCTGCATCTTTTAAAACTGGGAATTTATTTCGAAACGAGTCTAGTTCGCTTTTAACCAAGTTATTAATCTGTACTCTTGGCGTATTGTCCCTAAAATCATCCAATCTCTCCCCTTTAAAATCATAAACTCTTGAGTTGCCATTGTATTTTATTTGATTCGCGTCTTGACCTATTCTATTAACACCAACCACGTAAGACATATTTTCAATTGCTCTGGCTTTAAGTAAGCTTTTCCAAGCGTTAGATCTAACAGCTGGCCAATTGGCTACATATACCAATATGTCATACTCAAATTCGTTATTTTTATATTTATTTTTACTCCATAACGGGAAACGTAAGTCATAACAAATTAATGGTTTTATTTTCCAGCCTTTTAATTCAAAAACTAGTTCTTTTTCACCCTTAGAA
>CAYREL010000084.1:0-2069 GCA_964423275.1 uncultured Flavobacteriales bacterium
AATGGGAAGAAATAAATGAGTTGAAACCTGGTAATGCATTGATCATTAAGAAAAACAATGTAAATAGTGAAGTGGAAATAAATTCACCAAAAGAAATAAGAAAATGTTCATTTGAAAGAATCTATTTTTCAAGAGGAACAGATAAAGACATTTACAAAGAGCGGCTGAAATTGGGTAGTCTTGTAGTAGATCAAATTTTATCTTCTATTGAAAACGATTTAGTGAATACTGTATTTTCTTTTATTCCTAATACTGCAGAAATGTCTTACTATGGTATGATCAAAGAGCTAGAAAATCGCTTATCTACTATGAAGAATAAGCAGATAAAATCACTAGACCCAAACTCTGAGCTTTATGATGAAAAACTCCAGAAGATTTTATCGTTTAGAACAAGAGCAGAAAAAATAATGGTTAAAGATGCCAAACTAAGAACGTTTATAACTCAAGACGATTCTAGAGATGAAATGGTAGCCCATGTATACGATATTACTTATGGATCTTTGAGAAGAAATAAAGATACAGTAGTAATTATTGATGATTCTATAGTCCGTGGAACAACTTTGAAACAAAGCGTTATTAGAATATTAGACAGATTGGAACCTAAAAAAATTGTGATTGTTTCTTCTGCTCCTCAAATAAGATATCCTGATTGTTATGGTATTGATATGGCTAAAATTGGAGACTTTATTGCATTTCAGGCCGCAATTGCTTTATTGAAGGATAAAGGAATGGAAAATGTAATTGATGAGGTATACCAAAAATGTAAGAAATCTGAAATTGACAATACTTTAAAAGACCAAAATCACGTTCAACTTATATATAAACCTTTTTCAGATCAAGAGATTTCTGATAAGATTTCAGTTTTGTTAAAACATGAAAATATCAATGCGGAAGTAAAAATAATTTTTCAAACCGTAGATAATTTACACATAGCTTGCCCAAAGCATACAGGAGATTGGTATTTCACAGGTGACTACCCAACTCCGGGAGGAAATAAGGTTGTAAATAGGTCATTTATAAATTATATTGAGGGAATAAATAAGAGAGCTTATTAATAAGATTGGAGATATGAGTAATTCTAAGGACGTACGTGGATGGTACAATAATTTTTCTAAAAACCAGACAGAAACAGGAGTAAATATTCGTCATTATAAAATAATGAATGAATTGATTAAAAGTGGTTTGAAAAAAGATAGTATTGTTTTAGAAGTTGGATGTGGAGTAGGAACGTTAACCGTTTTATTAAATAAATTTTTATCAAAAGGCAAATTAGTTGCAACTGATATTAGTGATGAGTCCATAGAAAAAGCTAAGAAAAGAATTCCAAATTCTAATAAAATTGATTTTTTTGTTACTGATATGAAAGATTTCTCTTACTCTCAAAAGTTTGACTTCATTGTCTTGCCGGATGTTTTAGAACACATTCCAATCGATCAACATAAAGAACTTTTTAGTTGTTTTGAAGAAAATATGAATGAAAAATCTATGATTTTTATTCATGTTCCCCACCCAAGAATGATTGAAAATGTAAGAAAACTAAACCCTGAAAGGCTTCAAATTATTGACCAGTCTATTGAGGCTGATAGACTATTATCGGATGCTTGTGCCAACCATCTAACCCTTGTTAGTTACCAGCCTTATGCGCTTTTTCAAGATAAAAATGATTATGTTGTTATTAAGTTCATTAAAAACAACTTTGTGAATTATAGTCCAATAAGTAAATCCTCCATCATTTATAAAAAGACAATAGAAAGGATTAAATTCATGTTTTCCTAAAATCAAAAATGAGAAAGGATGTAGTATTATATATATCACCATCTGATTCTGAATTCGTTAAAAAAGACATTGTTTTTTTAAATAATCATCTCAAAGTAATTCATTATTCACAGGACTGGGGGAATAAGAAAAAAGTTATAAATCTATTCTTAAAACAGTTGGTGTTTTTAACCAAAACTGTTAGAAAATCAGATTGTATTTTCATCATGTTTGGTGGATATTGGTCTTTTATTCCTTCTATTTTTGGTAAAATATTTAATAAGCCAGTGTATATAATTTTAGGAGGAACCGAC
>CAYREL010000084.1:2079-5174 GCA_964423275.1 uncultured Flavobacteriales bacterium
CTACTCAAACAATTTATTCATTGGTCTTATAAGATGGCAACTAGATTATTACCTGTTGACGAATCTCTAGTATTCTCAGAAAATACATATTACGAAAAAAGAGTTTTTAATAATCAGGGGTTTAAATATTTTTTCCCAAACTTAAAAACTCCTCATACTGTTATACACAACGGATTTAATCCAACTTTTTTTAATGGAGATTTAGAAAAGAAAATACCAAATAGTTTTATATCCGTTGCTTTGACAAATGACTTTAGAAGATTTCAATTAAAGGGAATCGATAAAATATTTTTTTTAGCAAATGAATTTCGAGAATGTACTTTCACCATAGTTGGTTTAAAAGATCAGTTTAAAAACAAATTAAAAAGTATCCCCAAAAACATCAAAGTTTTAAGCTTTTTATCACAAGAAGATTTGTTGATTTATTTAAATAAAAGTGAGTTTTATCTTCAGTTATCTATTTCGGAGGGGTTTCCAAACGCATTATGTGAGGCAATGTTATGCGGATGCATTCCAATTGGATCTAAAGTAGGTGCAATTCCTAATATTATTGATACAACTGGGTTTTTAATGGGAAGTTCTAATAATAATTATATTAAAAAAGAGTTTAAAAGTATTCTTGCTCTTAATAATTCAAAGCGAAAAGAATTAGCTCAAAGCGCAAGGAAAAGAGTAGAGAATGAATTTAATATTGAAAAAAGACAAAATAAATTTTTAGATTTAATTAAATAAAAACATTGGGAGTAATACAAAAACAAGGACTACTAAATACTGTTATTACTTATTCTGGAGTAGTAATTGGTTTTGTTAGTTTGTTGTTTATACAGCCTCAATTATTAACCAGTTCTGAATTAGGTCTAATTAGAATATTACTGGCTTTTGCCACCATTGTTGCCACTGTAATGCCATTGGGTGTTGGGAATATTAACACCAAATTTTTCCCTTATTTTAGAAATAAAGAAAAAAAGCATTTCGGTTATTTTGGCTTAATGCTATTATTCTTACTAGTCGGGTTTTTAATTTTCGCTTCTTTAATATTGGTCTTTAAAGGCAAAATTATTGAGATTTACTCTGAACAATCTCCACTATTTGTTAATTATTTTTACTTGGCAATTCCTTTTGCTTTGATAATAGCATGTGTTGCCATTCTTAACACCTATGTTTCTTCTCTTTATAAAACAGTTGCAGTAACTTTTTGGGATTCTATAATGAACAAAATACTATTTGTAGTAGTGATTGTTCTTTATTATTTTGAGTTTCTTAGTTTCGATTTATTTGTTTTTTCATTTATTGGTTTATATGCTCTTCAAGTTTTATTTCTTTTAATATACACTGTAGTTACCGATTCAGTTTCCTTGAAAATAAATTTTCCTAAGGTAAAATCAGTAGGACTTAAACCTATGGTCAAATACGGACTTCTATTGTCCTTGGCCTCTATTTCATCCTCGGGGTTGAAGTTTATAGATACTGTAATGATTGGAGCATTTCTAGAATTGGATTTTGTTGGAATATTTACTGTTACTTCTTTTATTGCCTTAATTATAGATATACCATTAGTTTCACTTGAAAAGATTTCAAATGTTCAAATTGCCAAGTTTTGGGTAGAAAATAATTTAGAAGGAATTAAAAGTATTTATAAAAAATCTGTTAAGTATTTAATGCTTATTGGAGGTCTTTTACTTATTGGGATTTTATTGAATATTGAAGATATGCTTTCTTTTCTTCCCCAAGAATACGCCAATGCAAAAAATGTAACCATCATTGCTTCTATAGGCGCATTTATTAATATTTCTACAGGACTTAATAATGCAGTTTTATTTAATTCTAATAATTATGTATATGGTACTTATCTTCTATTACTTCTCTTGGTTTTGGCAATAATTAATAATCTTATATTTATTCCGATATGGGGAATTGAAGGTGCAGCTTTTGCATCAGCATTTTCAGTGGTTATATATAATCTAATAAAATTTGTAATCATTAAAATAAAGTTCCAAATGCAACCTTATGATTTAAATGCTTTGAAGATTCTATTAATTATTTCTATCACTTTTATAATTGGGTATTTTTTACCGTCCTTTGATTTCACTATTTTTTCTATGATTTTCAGATCTGTAATAGTATCAATTTTGTATGTCTCTTTAGTATACTTACTTAGAATTGTTCCAGAGTACGACAAATATTTTAAACTTAAGTTTTAATAAAATAAAATATACAATTAGGACTTGAATATTGGCACATTAGAACAAGCTTCTCCAAACATCAAAGACTTGACATTTCCCATCAGTTTATTACTTAATTGTACATAGCTGTCCTCTGGAATATATGTGTCGGTACATCCTTTAAGTAGAACTCTTTTATTTTCTAATGGCGTTGCGTCAAAATTTTTAATATTTAGATGAAATATCTTTTTTTCAAGCTCTTTTTTATTCCCGTAAATTATGCTTGAGGCATAAGGGCTTAGATATTTGGTCAAAAGCATGTAGGCCCAAACTGGAATTATTGTATCGTTAGAACAATGTAAAGCAACAAATGTATCTTTATATTGCTCCCAATTCTCGTCTTTTAAATGCTCTCTAAATTTTTTTTCTTTAAGAACCATGCCTTCAAACAGCCAGTTCTTTATGTCTATAATTCTCCTGTTCTGAGACCCCTTGAATGTCTTCATGTCCAGAGTTATTAGACCACTTTTTGCAACTTTATTTACTATCTCGCTCAATTTATTTTATAATGTCTAAAACCTACTTTATTTTCTTGATCGTCAATTCTCTCTAGGACAATATTTTGATGATTGGATATTGGTTTTTTCAAACTTCCATTGTGAAGTTTCTCATAAGTTTCAAAGTCAATTAATTTTCTCTGATCTAGTTTTTTGAAAACTTCTAATCCGCTTATTTTGGATTGCCAATCTCTAGCTATTTTCCCTTCAAAAATTTTAGATTTAGACCCACTTCCATAGCTTAAAAAACCAACATTATTTTCTGAAATATTTTTGTCTTTTTCATAGCTTGAATAGAGCAAACTAATTAATGACATAAAGATAGATGCGGTATACATATTGCCAATATATCCACTTGCAATTTCTCCATCTTCAA
>CAYREL010000085.1:0-5166 GCA_964423275.1 uncultured Flavobacteriales bacterium
CCTCAAACAGAGTTAAAAGCATTAAAACAAGAAATTGAATTGGTTAAAATTAATGGTGAAGAGAAATTGATTATTAAAGATTATTTCGATCAATCTCCAGAAAATGAGGCAGTTATTATTGCAAATATTTTAAAAGAAATGTCCAATCCTGAAATAAATATTGATCAGTATCCTGATAGTGTTTTAGATAAAATGGTTGAAATTCAAAGTGAGGATTTAGTTATTGACTCGAATGAAGAAAGTAATTTTGTAAATGATAGTAGTGTAAATGATAGTAGTGTAAATGATAGTAGTGTAAATGATAGTAGTGTAAATGAGATTAGTGATTTCAGCGAACAAAAAGACCAACTTTTAAATGTAAAAAATGAAAGATTAAATGATTTAAAAGAACAAAGTATACTAGTATCTAACATTGCCAAACTTAAGTCAGAAGAATCGATTATAAATGCTCAGAAAGCAGATGATATTTTATTAGAATTGGAATCTGAAGAGAATGATTCCATTAAAAATGTTCAATTAAAGTTAGCTGCAAAATTTAATGCTTCTAGTAAACGCTTAAGTCAGGAAGTTACCAATGCAGTTGCAATTTCTAAAACAATGAATGAAGAAATAATTTTAAAAGAAAAAGAAATTTTTCTTATCCAAGAAATAGAAGTTCAAGAGGATTTGGTTGCGGATAATAACGATGAGGTAGAACTAATTGAAAGTATCAAAGAGCAATTATCTGATCCTTCAAAAGAAAAGTCAACTATTGAAATAATTCAACAACAGTCTAGAGAAAAAGACGAAAAAGCCAACGATTTACTGTTAAATGTAGATGAAATAAAATTGGAAAAACAAGCCTTACAATCTCTGTTAAAGGAAGAGAAGCTAATTTTGAGTTCTTCGAAAAAGAGAAAAATAATTGATGAACAAAATTTAAAAATTGATGAATTGGAATCTAAAATTTCAAAATTAGAATCAGATGTTGAAAATAAATTTTCTCAGTACGATGAATTGATTTTAGAAAAGAAACAGCTTGAAGACCAAGCTAAGGATTTACAGGAAATTAAAGTTTCACAAAAGTACAAGGATATACCACTAGAATCAGATTTGGATCTTGAGGATATTGAAATTGAGAACGACTTTACAATATCAAATTATATAGAAAAAAATGATCCTCAGTTGGAATCTGTAGTAGTAGCTATAATTGATAATGGAATAGATTTATCTTATTCAACAGAAGAAAATACAAATTTTAGTCAGGATTCATCAAATTTAGGAGAAACCACTTTAGAAAACAATCAAGGGGAAGAAGCAATAGAAAATTCAACTTTAACATCCGTCGAGAATTCAGGTGATAATATAAGTGATAGTTCTTTTAATATTTCTAAAAAAGAAGATGATTCTTTTAATGAAGAGACTGTAACTGAAGAAAAAAAGAATATTGAATTTGTTGAGAATTTGCCATTGGATATACCAATTGCCAAGGAATTTATAGAGATTCCAGCTCAAACGGTGAATGGAGTTACTTTTAATTCAGAGTCAGAACCAGAAACTTATAAAGTGGTAGCAGAAATTGATAAGGAAGTAGTTTTTATTCAAAACAAATATGAAAATCAAACCAACAATAAAATAATAGAAATCAATAAAAAAAGTATTGACAAAATCAATTTACTTTCCAATGAAACTGAGGAATTAGAGCTTCAGAAACTAGATATAGATACAGATAAGAAAAAGGCTAAGGTAGATAAAAAAATAAGTAAAATAAATAAAAAGAAAGCCAAAGCCCAGCTTAAAATTGCCGATGATATAGCATTTGTTAATGACAATGAAATCAAACATTTAAATAGAGAAATCTCCTCTAATAAAAAGGAGTTTGAAGCAGATGTTAAAGAAAGTTTTAAGTTTAAACAAGCTGAAAAATATGAAGTTGCTGCCAATGAGCTTAATGCAAAGTCTGATGTATTAAGAGACCAAGCTAATTCGGAAAAAGACAAAGTTAAGAAGGGTAAATTAATTGAAGAGGCTATTGAGTTTGAAAACACAGCAATTAATTATCTTGTAAAATCCAAAAAGTTGTATTCTGATGCCATAGTAGAAGATTTTTCAGACGATAAACTATCTGTTGCAAAAACACTAAACCCTAACCAATTAAAGCAATCAGTAAGATTGGAAAAACTTTCTGATGTTGCACTGCAAGAATCTAAGATTTATTCTGAAAAAGCAGGTGAATTAACAGCTAAGGGAGATGTGATAGGTGCCCAGGAATATGAAAATTTAGCTGCCATTCAAAAGAAAAAATCCTCCAATTATTTAGAAAAATCTTTAGACTTTAAAAAAATTGAAATGGCTATAGTGGAGGATATCGAAATTTCTAAATCTTTAGTAGATGCAGAAGTCATAACTATAGCTTCTAGTAACGAATTCAAATCTTTCTATGAATCCGAAACAGAAGTAAGAGAGCTTGAAATAGAGAATCAGAAACTAAAAGCAAAAAATGAAGGTTATTTAAAAATGTACGACCAAATGGTTGCTAAAGCTGATGCTTTGGAGCAACAGTCCAAAACAGAAACAGATATTTCAGCAAAGAAAGAGTTAATCAATGCTTCTAAAAATTTAAAAATTGAAGCTAAAAAGAACAAAGAATTTTCAGAGGCAATAATTTATAGTATTGATTCTGTAAAAAGAGAAATAAAGAACAAGCAAATGAGTCAAGCTCTTGTTCTAGAAATGTTGGATTCTACTCAAAAAACTCAAATTAAAGCACTAGCTATTTCTGGAAAAGCAGATAGTGTTCTTGCTTTATTGCCTGAGGAGCCAGTATCTACTACTGAATCATTAGAATTAGATTCATTAGCTATTGATTCATTGGAATTAGATATAATTGAGGAAGAAGTAGTTGAGGATGTGAAATTACCAGTATTCGAACCAGAAATAGTTCCTGTTAATCCAGAAGATATATTGTCCAAAGATTTTGTGCCACCATCTGTAATTACTCAAGAAATATTTCTTTTAACGGATGAAAAAGTTTATTCTCAAGAAAATCCTATTCCATTAAACCCTAAAATTCCCAAAGGTTTAATATTTAAAGTTCAGGTAGGTGCTTTTAGAAATCCAATACCCCAAGATTTATTTCAAGGATTTGCTCCAATAAGTGCGGAAAAAGTAAGAGACGATATTACAAGGTACAGAGTGGGTTATTTTAAGACTTATCAAGATGCAAATCAAGCTAAAAATCAAATTAGAGGTCTAAGCTCTAGTTATAGAGATGCATTTGTAGTAGCAATTAACAATGGAGAAAGAATTAAGTTAAGTGAAGCTAGAACTATTTTATCCAATCAGCCTGTTATCAATACAGAACCGCCATCTCCATCGCCATCTTCTACAATTAGTTTGTCTAATTTAAGAACCGAAATTGCTCAAGACGTAACATTGGCGTCAGTAAAAACTATTGACCAAACAACGGGCATCTTTTATTCTGTTCAAATTGGTGCTTTCTCTAAACCATTATTAAAAGAAAATGTACTTAATATTTCTCCTTTAGTTGTAAGTAGAGTTAGCAATTTATATAAGTATTCAACTGGAGAATTTAATACTCTAGAATTGGCTGCTAGAAGAAAAGCAGAATTGATAGACGATGGTATTCTAACAGATGCTTTTATTATTGCTTATAATAATGGAAGGAGTATTAGTCTTCAACAAGCAAATTCTGTAAATCCAGATAGAGTAGTAGAGTACGAAAATCCAACAATTTACTATATAGATTTTGGCACCTATGGTAGCGATGTCCCAGTTGATTTGAATGGAACAAATTTAAAATTGAGAGATTTTAATGTTAAATCTAGGTCTAGATTTGGGGGCAGTCAATTTTTTAGTAAAAAATACAATTCATTGACTGATGCACAAATTGCTCTTAATTCAATAAGTTCTGATTTAGTTTCAAATTCTAAGATAATTAAGTCAACTCGTGACGATTTTAGTTTTAATTATGAATACAAGATAGAAATAGGAGTATTTAATGACTTAACAGATGAGCTTCAGTCTAAGTTTGATAAATTGAAAACTTTAGATATTAAAGGAATTGAAACTAACGGAGCAACAACTTATTATTCAAAAAGTAGAGATGATTATGAATCTGCAACAACAGATTTAAATGCTTGTAAGTCTCAAAATCTAGAAAACTCTAAAATTGTAGTATTTAAAGATGGCGTTTTAACCAAAATTGAAGAAACTTTAAACAGTTTCAAATGATTTAGATAATTCACTAATTTTGAATAATGAGTGATGGTAATCAGTACCAAGATGTTATAGATACATTAGAGTTATTAAACTCTCAAAAATCTATTTTACTTTACAATGACGAAGTAAATACTTTCGACCATGTTATTGACTCCTTGTGCAAATACTGCGACCATGATTCCGTTCAAGCAGAACAATGTGCTTGGATTGTCCATAACAATGGAAAATGTTTGGTTAAAAAGGGTTCCTATGAAGAACTAAAGCCAATTTGTAATGCTCTAAATGAGAATGGGTTAAGTGCCCAAATTCACTAAATAAATTTACACTTCACTATCCATTAAATCTGTTACTACATGGTAGCGAGGATCATCTATTGAAGTCTTTATTATCTTATTTAATTTAGGATCTGCTTTTATAAGTAAAGTAATACACTCTGGACTGAGATGGGTTAGTTTTAGATTTTTCTTTGCTTTTAAATACTTTTTAGACAAGTTACTTATGGCTTCTATTCCAGAATGGTCGCTTACTTTAGATTCTATGAAATCAATCTCTACATTATCTGGATCTGTTTTTAAATTAAATTTTGAGTTAAAATTTTGTACGGAGCCAAAGAACAATGGTCCCCAAATTTCATAAACTTTTGTTCCGTTAGATTTGACTCTTTTTCTAGCACGAATCATTATAGCATTTTTCCATGCAAAGACTAATGCAGATATTATAACTCCCACAATAACTGCGATAGCAAGATCTTGCCAAACTGTAATTGCTGAAACTGTAATTAGAACTATAGCATCAGAAATTGGTATTTTTCTAATAATTCTAAAACTACTCCATGCAAATGTTCCTATTACAACCATGAACATTACACCTACTAGAGCTGCTATTGGAATCTTCTCAATTAGTGGAGCACCAAAAAGTACAAAGCATAGTAAAGCTATTGCTGCT
>CAYREL010000086.1:0-5165 GCA_964423275.1 uncultured Flavobacteriales bacterium
TTTGGATTTTCTTTTAGAATTGGTTCTTCAACAGTTATTTTAGTATCCAATTCCTTTTCAAGATCAATTTTAACTGAACTTGTATCTTTTGTAGTAGTATTTTTATCCATATTCGTTGTTATATTTTATTTCAAAAACGTAAAAAATTAAAGCCAAAAGTTTTCTGAAAAAACAATTAGTTTTTCAAGAATGTCATTAAAAATACGTTTTGGGTGCCTAGCTAAAAAACAAATTTTAGTGGAATACAAAAATTAGAAATAATCCTAGGTCTGACAAAAAAAAACACCTAACATTTTTAATAGTTTTCAACAAATCAAAATTAAAACTTGTTAACTTGTTGAAAGTCAAAACGATTGACAAATATTGACACTAAAAGAACGTATTTAAAGCTTATTAAAGTTAATTTTTGATGTCTAATATTCAGCCTTTGTCTAGAAATCTTTATTAAAAATCGCGTGTTAATAACAACAATCTTTTAAACATAGTGCAACTTTAGAATTATAAGCTACCTAGTTAAGATTTTGCGGAATATTATTTTAATTTTTATTATTAAAAAACTCATTGTATACAGAATCTAAGTGGTAATAGAAATCTAAACCCCAAGATCTAACAATTGCATCTTTTAAAAACTTAAACACTGGTACATTTAGTTCAATTCCACATTCACACGCTGGCTTACAAACATGCCAACTATCAACATTTATAGCTGTGAAAGAATCGTATTTTTTGACTCTTACAGGGTATAAATGACAGCTAATAGGTTTATTGAAATTTATTTTGTTTTTTCTGAAAGCTGACTCTATAGAGCATTTGGCAATATTATTTTTATCAAAAACAACAAAAACACATTCCTTGCCATCTACTAATTTGGTTACCTTATCTCCATCGGAATCTACATAATGAAAGTCATTGTTTTTAATCGCATTTAGACCTTTTGTAGACATTTCAGATTTAATAATTGAAAGATTTTTGGCAATTTCATTTATCTCCTTAGACTTTAAAGGAGCACCAGAATCCCCCTCAACACAACACCCACCTTTACACTTTTGTAAATCACAGACAAACTTTTTTTCAAAAAGCTCATCAGAAATGATTTTATCCTCTATTTCTATCATATTAACTATAAAACTTTATAATTTTTAAAATTTAAATATAACCCTTTCAGTGGAAGTTCTATTTTTGTGTTAACACCAACCAACTAAGAACGAAGATGACAGAAGAACATTTCAAAAAAATAATTAGCCACTCCAAAGAATTTGGATTCATATTTCCGAGTAGTGAGATTTACGACGGACTGAGTGCAACGTATGATTACGGACAAAATGGTGTAGAGCTTAAAAACAATATTAAAAAGTACTGGTGGCGTTCTATGGTTCAAATGCATGAAAATATTGTTGGAATTGATGCTGCCATTTTTATGCATCCAAATACTTGGAAAGCTTCTGGACATATTGATGCATTTAATGATCCACTAATTGACAACAAGGATTCTAAAAAAAGGTACAGAGCCGATATTCTTATTGAAGATCACATTCTTAAAATTGAGGGAAAAATAGAAAAAGAAATAAAAAAAGCTAAGAAAAAGTTTGGGGAAGATTTTAATGAAAAAACCTTTAGAGAAACCAATCCAAATGTCTTAAGAAGAGAAAGAGATAAAAGCGACATTAAAATCAAAATGGATAAAGCTTTTAACAGTGAGGATTTGTCTACTATTTATGATCTTATATTAGAATTGGAGATAACATGCCCCGTAAGCGGGTCTAAAAACTGGACCAGTGTTAGACAATTTAACCTAATGTTTCAAACCGACTTAGGTTCTGTTTCTGGAGAATCAACAAGTATTTTTCTTAGACCAGAAACTGCTCAGGGAATATTTGTAAACTATCTAAATGTTCAGAAAACTGGCAGAAAGAAAATACCTTTTGGTATCGCCCAAATTGGTAAAGCTTTTAGAAACGAAATCATTGCAAGACAATTTATTTTTAGAATGAGAGAGTTTGAACAAATGGAAATGCAATTCTTCATTACTCCAGGAACTCAACAAAAGTGGTACGAACATTGGAAAAAAACCAGGATGAATTGGCATAAATCTCTAGGTATTCCAGAAGATTATTTAAGGTTTCATGACCATGTAAAACTTGCCCATTATGCTGATGCAGCATGCGATATTGAATTTAAATTTCCTTTTGGGTTTAAGGAATTAGAGGGGATTCACTCAAGAACAGATTTTGATTTAAAACAACATGAAGAATTATCAAAGAAAAAAATTAGATTTTTTGATCCTGAAAAAAACGAAAGTTATATTCCATATGTGGTTGAAACATCAATTGGTCTGGATAGAATGTTCTTAGCTCTAATGTCTTACAGCTTAAAAGAAGAAACACTTGAAGATGGAACTTCTCGAACAGTACTTGCACTCCCCTTCAGCTTAGCACCCAATAAAGCTGCAGTTCTTCCACTCGTTAAAAAAGATGGTCTATCAGAAAAAGCCAAAGAAATATTTAACGATCTAAAATCTATTTGCAACTGTGCTTACGACGAAAAAGATTCTATTGGAAAAAGGTATAGAAGAAACGATGCTCTAGGAACACCCTTTTGCATTACTGTTGACTACGAATCCATAGAAGACAATTCTGTAACCGTTAGAGAAAGAGACTCTATGAATCAAGAAAGAATAAAAATTAGCGAATTATCTAATTTTATAGGTTCTAAAGTGGATATGAATCTACTATTTTGAAATTACAACCTTTTCTAACTTCTTTTACTGAAGCTGGCTGTGATGAAGCTGGTAGAGGATGTTTAGCAGGTCCTGTGGTAGCTGCTGCAGTTATTCTTCCTAAAGGCTATAAAAATATAAAGCTTGATGATTCAAAAAAAATTTCTGAAAAAAACCGGAATGAATTAAGAATTGATATTGAGAAAAATGCTGTCGCAATTGGAATTGGTATTGTCAATGAAAGAAAAATTGAAAAAATAAATATTCTTCAAGCTTCTCTTCTTGCAATGCACCTTGCAATAAAAAATCTAGCTGTTAAACCCAGCCATTTAGCAATTGACGGAAATAAGTTCAACCCATATCCAAAAATAGACCATACCTGCATTATCAAAGGAGATGGAAAGTATTTGAATATTGCAGCTGCATCGATAATTGCAAAAACAAAAAGAGATGAAATAATGAAAAAGCTTTCGATTAATTTTCCAGAATATTTATGGAATCAAAATAAGGGTTATCCTACTAAAAAGCATAAAAATGCAATTTCTAACTTTGGGATAACAAAATACCACAGAAAAAGTTTCAAATTAACTTAAATCAAGACGCTAAAACAACCACCTTATTTTTCATAACTTCAACAACTCCTCCGTCAATATTAAATAGTTCTTCTTTGTCATTGAGAACAATTCTTACTTCGCCTTTTGAAAGAGAAGAAACTAAAGGAGCATGATTATTTAAAATACCTATAGAACCAGATGTACCTGGAACGTTTACTAAATCGGCTTTACCGTCGTAAAGAGATTTATCTGGTGTAATTATTTGAACATCCATATTGAATTTTTTAACTTACTTCTGCCAACATTTTTTCTCCAGCTTCAATAACCTCTTCAATAGTACCCTTCAAGTTAAATGCAGCTTCTGGATATTTATCAACTTCTCCATCCATTATCATTGTGAAACCTTTAATAGTATCTTCAATGTTTACAAAAACACCTTTCATCCCTGTAAATTGCTCTGCAACGTGAAATGGCTGGGATAAAAATCTTTGAACTCTTCTAGCTCTATGAACAGCTTGCTTATCTTCTTCAGACAATTCATCCATTCCTAAAATTGCTATAATATCTTGCAATTCATTGTAACGTTGTAACAACATTTTAACTTTTTGTGCGCAGTCATAATGAGCGTCTCCTAGAATTTGACGAGTTAAAATTCGAGATGTAGAATCAAGAGGATCAACTGCTGGGTAAATACCTAGAGATGCTAATTTTCTAGACAAAACTGTAGTAGCATCTAAGTGAGCAAATGTAGTAGCAGGAGCTGGATCTGTTAAATCATCTGCAGGAACATAGACAGCTTGAACAGATGTAATAGAACCTTTTTTAGTCGAAGTTATTCTTTCTTGCATAGCTCCCATTTCAGTAGCTAAAGTTGGTTGGTATCCAACTGCTGATGGCATTCTTCCTAAAAGAGCAGACACTTCGGAACCTGCTTGAGTAAATCTAAAAATATTATCTATAAAAAATAAAATATCTTTTCCTTTTCCTTCGCCATCTCCATCTCTGAAATCCTCAGCAAGGGTTAAACCAGATAGAGCAACTCTGGCTCTTGCCCCAGGGGGTTCGTTCATTTGGCCAAACACAAATGCAGCTTGAGACTTTTTCAAAGCTTCTTTGTCAATTTTATCTAGTGGCCAATTTCCTTTTTCCATTTCATGCATGAATTCGTCACCGTATTTTACAATTCCAGATTCTAACATTTCTCTAAGTAAATCATTTCCTTCTCTAGATCTTTCACCAACACCTGCAAACACTGAAAGTCCATCATGTCCTTTGGCTATATTATTAATTAATTCTTGTATTAAAACTGTTTTCCCAACACCAGCACCTCCGAATAAGCCAATCTTACCACCCTTGGCATATGGTTCTATTAAATCAATAACCTTAATCCCAGTAGTTAACACTTCAGTAGCTGTAGATAAGTCTTCAAATTTTGGAGCTTCTCTATGAATCGGCAGTCTTCTCTCTGTGTCACACGGACCAATACCATCGATAGCATCACCAACAACATTAAATAGTCTACCTTTTACATCATCCCCTGTAGGCATTGTAATAGGACTCCCCAATGGGGTTGCTTCCATCCCTCTTGTTAAACCATCTGTAGAGTCCATGGCAACTGTTCTAACACAGTCTTCACCAATATGCTTTTGGCATTCTAAAACAACCTTTGTTCCGTCGTTTTTAATAATTTCGATGGCTTCTAATAGGTTTGGAAGTTTATCAGCATTTTCGAAGTTAACATCGATAACTGGACCAATGATTTGTGAAATTTTCCCCTTAAATTGAGACATTGTTTTATTTTTTTAATTACGCTGCAAATCTAACATAAATTATATTATTTAAAGTCCAATGTTGATAAAATATAACATATTATTTCAAGTTCAAATTAACAGAAC
>CAYREL010000087.1:0-2550 GCA_964423275.1 uncultured Flavobacteriales bacterium
CGCTGTACCTTTTTTGACACCTGTAATAATCCCTTTTTGAGAAGCTTTAAGTTCTACAAGAAGTTTCTGATTCATTTTTTCAATTTCTCCATCTTTATTTGGAATAGGGTCTCCATGAGGATCGTATTTTGGATTGCCTAAAAAGTTATCCAAATTTTCAATTAATTCTTCGGATTTAATATGCTCTAATTGCTCTGCAATAATGTGAACTTGGTCCCAACCAAAACCTAGTTTTTCTACTAAAAAAGTTTCCCAAAGTCTATGTTTCCTAATTATAGTCAAAGCAATTAATTTACCTTTTTTAGTAAGTGATGTTCCTTTGTATTTTTGATAATTTATAAATTTCTTTTCTGCAAGTTTCTTTAGCATGTCGGTAACACTAGATGGTTTCATGTCTAAATAATCTGCAATAGAGTTGGTTGAAACAGAATCAAAGTCCATCTCCAAATGGTATAGTGCTTTTAAGTAATCTTCTTCAGATTGAGAATTCATTTAAGCAAATTTAAATATTTTTTTTAAATACCTAAAATATTTTTTTAGACTAGACTAAAAATTACATTTATTTAAAGTAAATTCGTTTTAATGGTTAGATTTTTTATTTGTTTTTCATTTATGTTGTTGCTTTTTCCATTTTTTTCTCAAACGATTGAGATCAATGGAAAAGTTATTGACAAACAAAAGAAACCAATTCCATTTGCCCATGTTATGAATCTGAGCGATAGTCTTTCGGTAGTTTGTGATGTTACAGGAAATTTTAAAATGACAATTGGCAACCTAGCCACCGTTTTAAAAGCATCCTCTGTTGGTTTTGAGAGTGAAGAGTTAAACTTTTCAATTAATAATTATACATCTCCAATTACATTCATACTTAAAGAAAACAACGATATACTTAAAGAAATGGTAATTAGCGGAACACTTCAGCTAATTGATAGAAAGGAAAGTCCAATACCCATTGCTGTTTATTCCGCTCAGTTTTTGAATGCTGTTCCGTCTCCTAGTTTAGTTCAAGCAACCAATCAAATTACTGGATTAAGACCACAATTCAATTGTTCTGTTTGTAATACAGGAGATATTCATATCAATGGTATGGAAGGAGCTTATTCTATGATTGTAATTGATGGAATGCCTATTATGGGAGGACTGTCTACAGTTTACGGTTTGCAGGGAATTCCCACAAGTCTTATCGATCAAGTTGAAGTCATTAAAGGTCCTGCTTCAACAGTATATGGTTCTGAAGCAATGGCTGGCTTAATAAATGTGGTAACCAAAAATATAGATTGTGTCCCAAAGTTATCTTTAGATTTTAATATATCTTCTTGGGGAGAATTACATACATCTATAGTTTACAAACTAATCGACAAAGAAAGATTTAAAGCTTTTTCATCCATAGATATCTTTAATTACAATAACCCAATAGACAACAATGAGGACGGATTTACAGATTTATCTCTAAAAAATAGATATTCAATTTTTAATAAGTTTCAATTTTTTAATAAAAATGGAGCCAATCCTTTAAATCTAACCATAAGATATTTAAATGAAGATCGTTGGGGAGGTCAAATGAATTTTACCGAAAATGATCGTGGGAAAAATACAAGTTATGGTGAATCTATTTTAACAAATAGAGTAGAGGCTAGTTCATTTTATCAGTTTTCACATGAGAAAAATTTTAAATGGCAAAATTCTTTTAGTTTTCACGATCAAAAGTCTTGGTATGGGTTGGTCGATTATGAGGCAAAACAAATTATTGGTTTTAGTCAGTTAACATGGCATAAATCTTTAGGGAATAAAAATAATTTACTTTCTGGTATTGCATTGAGATACAATAGTTACAATGACAATACAGCAGCTACTCTAAAAGCAGACAACTG
This sequence comes from uncultured Flavobacteriales bacterium, assembly GCA_964423275.1. Taxonomy (GTDB): domain Bacteria; phylum Bacteroidota; class Bacteroidia; order Flavobacteriales_D; family Parvicellaceae; genus MED-G20. Next base: position 1,872 of record CAYREL010000087.1, read on the forward strand.
GTGGCTTCCTGGGTTTTTTGTTCAAGACAATTTTAAATTTAGTGATAACCAGCAGCTACTATTTGGATGGAGAACAGACTTTCACTCTAAGCATGGCTTTATAAATTCGCCAAGAATTAACTACCAACTAAATATTTCAGAAAAGTCCTCTTTAAGAATTGGTTACGGAGATGGATTTAGAGTAGTCAATGTATTTACCGAAGATCATGCTGCATTAACAGGTGCTAGAGAAATCATTTTCTTAGAGGATTTAGAACCTGAGAAGTCTAAGAATTTAAATATTAATTTAAGTAATTCTTGGAATACAGATAATTTACAAATCACTCTAGAATCCTCAGTTTTTGAATCTAGGTTTTCTAATAAAATAATTCCCGATTTTTTAACCAACGATAATCAAATTATTTATTCCAACTTATCTGGATATGCTGTTGCAAGAGGAATATCTTCAGAAATATTCCTAAAAATGTATAAGATTCCTTTGAAATTATCTGCCAATGCAACATTGTTAGATGTGTCCAATTATAAAGAAAATTCTACTGGTGAAATGGTCAAAAATCAACAGCTTTTAGCAGAAAAATACAGCATTAAATGGTCTGCAAATTTTTGGTTTGAAAAATTAGATATAGACATGGTTTATTCTGCTACTAATTATGGCCCAATAAGATTACCTCTATTAGAA
>CAYREL010000087.1:2595-4232 GCA_964423275.1 uncultured Flavobacteriales bacterium
TTTGATCAAAACGTTAACGATCCAATAAATAATCCTGAAGGTTATACTTTTGACGCTTCCTATATGTATGCCTCCTTTCAGGGAATTAATTTTGTTTTTGGAGCAAGTTTTGTCTTTTAGATATTTTCTAGAAACAATATAAGTTTTCTTCAATTAGCTTTTTAGCGATACTTCTTCTATGTTCCTTTAAATTATCCGGTTTTACTTTAGTAAATCTTTTTAATCCTAATAATAGTATCTTTTGTTCGTCACCTTCTGAAAGTGCATAAATAGCTTCTTTTCCATTTTTTTGAAATTTATCTATTGTACTGTGAAGAAAATTAGTACACATAGATATTCTTTCTTGGTTTTTAATAGGTCCTTCTTTAGCGGTTAGTTTTTCTGTTTTTAAAAGTACAGATTCTAACATGTAGGTGTCTATAATCATCTCGGAAATATTCATCATCACTTCTTGTTCTTCTCCAATTTTAATCCCTAATTTTTCGGATGCTGTTCCCGCTATCATAAGAACAACCTTTTTTAAATTTTTCAAAACAACTTTAAATTCTCTAAAAATGTCATTAGAAGGTTCTTCAAAAGAAGGAATACTCATTAATTCTTTAGCTACATTTTTAGCTGGTCCAAAAAAATCAATTTCTCCAGTAACTGCTTTTTTTAATACCATTTTAACAATTAATAATCTGTTAATTTCATTGGTTCCTTCATAAATTCTTGAAATTCTAGCATCTCTATAGCATGCCTCTACTTCAGATTCTGCAGAAAAACCCATTCCACCATATATTTGAACAGCTTCGTCGGATGTGTATTGAACTACTTCCGATGAAAAAACTTTTAGAATAGCACATTCTATAGCATATTCTTCTACGCCTTGAAGCTTTGCATCTTGAAGTGCTAATCCTTCAGACTCTAATTTTTTTATATTTTCTTCAATGTTTTGACCACAACGGTAATTTCCTGCATCTGCAACATAAGTTTTGGTAGCCATTTCGGCAAGTTTGAATTGAATTGCACCAAAGGAAGAAATAGGAGTTTTAAATTGTTTTCGTTCATTGGCATAACCAATGGCATAGTTAATTACTTTTTTAGAAGCACCTGTGACTGCAATTCCTAATTTTATTCTTCCTACGTTTAATGAATTCATAGCAATTTTAAAGCCTTCCCCTCTTTTTCCCAACATAGCAGATTTTGGAACTTTAACTTTATTATAAAATACTTGTCTAGTAGAAGAAGATCTAATACCTAGTTTTGCCTCTTCTGGATTTAATGTTAATCCTTCTACTTTGTCTTTTTCAAATACAAAGCCAGTAATATTTTTGTCATCTTCAATTCTTGCAAATACTATAAATACGTGAGCAAAACCAGCATTGGAAATCCATATTTTTTGACCAGTTATTTCGTAATATTTACCATCTGAAGTTAAAACAGCTTTTGTCTTTCCAGAGTTTGCGTCTGACCCTGCATCTGGCTCTGTAAGGTTGTAACAAGAAATCCATTCTCCAGAGGATATTTTTGGCAAATAGTAATTCTTTTGTTCTTCGGTTCCATAAAGTAGAATAGGAAGTGTTCCAATTCCAGTGTGGGCTCCAAAAGCAGTAGCCAATGACCCAGTTAAACTAGATATTTCTTCACAAATTAGC
>CAYREL010000087.1:4242-5136 GCA_964423275.1 uncultured Flavobacteriales bacterium
CTAGTGCATAATCTTTTTGTTCAAAACGCATTATGTTTGGCTTAATTTCAATTTTTGAAAATTCTTCAGTTGCGTTTAACATCATCATTTGTTCTTCTCCAAACTCTTCTCTTATAAAAACGTCATTTGCATTAGTTTCTTTAACTAAGAATTCCCCTCCTTTAAGGACTTCTGTCTTTTCTATTTCTTTTATTTCCATTTCTATATATTTAGTTTAACAGTTCAAATATTCCACAAGCCCCTTGACCTGTACCTACACACATGGTAACTGCTCCAATTTTTTGTTTTCTTAACCTCATTTCATTTAGCAACTGAACACTTAGTTTTGCACCAGTACATCCTAGTGGATGTCCCAAAGCAATTGCTCCTCCATTTACATTAACTATTTCAGGATTTAGTTCTAATTCTTTAATAATAGCTACTGACTGAGAAGCAAATGCTTCATTTAGTTCTATTTGCTCAAGATCTCCTAGTTTCATTCCTGCATGCTTTAATGCTTCTGGAATTGCGTACAATGGACCAACGCCCATTATTTCTGGAGCTAGTCCAATAACCTTGTAGCTAATTAGTCTGGCAATAGGTTCAATATTCATTTCTTTGACCATTTCTTCAGACATTACCATTACAAACGCTGCGCCATCCGATGTTTGGGAGGAATTTCCTGCTGTTACAGTTCCCCCATTTTTAAATACTGGTCTTAATTTTTTAAGGGATTCAATATTTGAGTTTTTTCTTGGCCCTTCATCCACTTTTGCAATATATTTTTTTTCCTGTCTCTTTTCTTCTTCATCTAAAAAAATATGATTGATTTCTATGGGAGCTATCTGGCTTTCAAATCGTCCATTTTCAATAGCTGATATTGCTTTTAAATGAGACTGTAATGCAAATTCGTCC
>CAYREL010000088.1:0-5087 GCA_964423275.1 uncultured Flavobacteriales bacterium
CTCCATCCCCGCTAAATACTAAAACAGATCTATTGGTTTTTTCTATTTTTTCAGCTAATGCTATCCCGCATGCAATTCCTAGTTGAGGTCCTAAATGCGATATCATTCCTACTACATTATGTTTCATAGTTCCAAAATGGAATGATCTATCTCTGCCTTTTGTAAAGCCCTCTTTTTTGCCCTGAAATTGACAAAAGAGTTGGTACAAATCAACATTTCGTGTAGTAAACACCCCTAAATTTCTATGCATTGGTAAAATAAATTCATCTTTATCCATTGCTAAAGTAGATCCCACTGAAATTGCTTCTTGTCCAATGCCGGAAAACCACTTAGAAATCTTTCCTTGCCTTAAAAGAATTAGCATTTTTTCTTCAATCAATCTCGGAAGTAAAAGTGACTTTAATGCATTGATTATATCAGGGTTTGTCATATAAAATAAATGTAGTCTTTAATTAAATAATAGAGTTTAAATTTATCAATATTTTATTTTATTCTGGCAAATACAATAGTAATTTTTTTTGAAACTTATCAAGTTAAATCCCCTCATTTATCGCATTTTTTTCGTAATGTGTTTGATTAATTATATTTGTAAAATTTGCAATTAATATTAATTAATTAGTTTTGTGTCAAATATGTTTTATTGGATGAAAAATTTTTTATTTAAATTTTTATTTTCTTTTCTTATAATACCAATCTTTTCAACAAGTATTTATGCTACTCATATTATTGGTGGTGACTTTAAAGTAACTATGACTAATAATGGTGTTAGTTCTAGTGTTTATGACATTCAACTTAGACTTTATCGTGACGATGTAAATGGAGCTGTGAACATGCCTGCCTCTGTAACTATTGGAATTTATCAAATTGGAACAAACAACCTACAAACAATAAAAACACTTTATTTAAACGGTGGTTCAGCTTCCATAGTTCCTCTCGGAGACCCTTGCTACACACCAAATCCCTCAATTGTAAGAATTGAAGAAGGAGTTTATAGTGGATTGGGTTCTGTTAGTTTACCAAACTTCTCCATGGGATATTATCTACACTATGAAACATGTTGTAGAAATGGTTTAATTGATAATTTGGCTACGCCTACTAGTGACGGAATTTCAATTTTTGCAATTATCCCAGACCCATCTATTGGTCAAAATTCCACACCTGATTTTGGAGACTATCCAAACGATGCTTATTTCTGTGTGAATAATATTAAATATTTTACTTGGCCTGTTACTGATCCAGACGGAGATTCTTTGGTCTTTTCACTTGTAGCTCCGTTAAATGATGGAACCAATCCAAATAATGGTAATTCTGCACCTGGTTCAGGAGCATATCCATTTTATCCTTCGTGTAATTTTGCAGCGGGATACAATCAGTTTAATGTAATTGGCGGAAGTCCTCAAATGTCTATAAATCCAGTTACTGGAGAAATAGCAGCATCTCCAGCCATTATTGGATATTTTCAATTTTCAGTCAGAGTTGAGGAATATAGAAATGGTATCAAAATCGGAGAAGTTAGAAGAGATGCTCAATATGCCTCTTTGCCGTGTGTTTTAGCAAATCCACCAGTTATTACTTTGAACAATGATGTCGGAAGCCCAGCATTAGATACTTTTTCAGTAGATATTTATGTAAATGACAGCATTTGTTTTGATTTAGAAGTAGGTGTAAATGACCCTTCAGATTCTGTTTTTCTACAACTTACTTCTTCTAATTTTGATTTATTGGGCTCTTATGTCCCACCAAGTAATTACACTTCAGGCGGAACAAATCTAGCTTATTATGACTGGGATAATACTGTAGGAGATACTGTTTTTTTCAATCAATTCAATTTAAATAGTGCTGGATATATTGGAAATACTGGTGTTCTGTATATGCGCTATTGTTGGGAAGCACCCTGCGAAGGAATTGATTCTACTTTTAATGTCACGATGGACTCCTATTCTATAGATTGTAGTGGTTTTAATCCCGTTCAAAAGGAACTTAGTATATATGTCCAAAAAATTCCTGCACCAACTTTCTTAGATATTCCTTCTAGTATAAATGTAACCTTAGACGATACTATTTGTATAGATTTATTTGCACAAGACACCTTGAATTCTGACGACACATTAGCTATAGAACCATATTCTGGAAACTTTAGTTTTGATTCTACATTTGTACCACCACAATACAACAACTCTACTGGGCAATATTATTACGATGATTTTAACGATAGTATTGGGAATACAATTTCAATGCTGGGATATTCTCATGTAGGAAATATTTCTTCTGCAATACAAAATGTTGCATTAAGATTTTGTTGGGTAACGGACTGTAATTATGTATATCAAAAAGAATTTGATTTAAACTACCGAGCTTTTTCTACCGTATGTGGATCAGATACAGTAATGGCTACTTCCCATGTTACTGTCGATCCTCCTACAGGAGATGTAAAAGAAATCCCCAACATATTTACACCTAATGGTGATGGAACAAATGACATCTACAAATTGGCAGGAAAAAATGATCCTTGTTATGATGTAATGCAAATAAATATTTACAATAGATGGGGTCAACTAGTTTTTAATTCCTTAGATCCGAATTTTGAATGGGATGGAAAAACAGAAAGTGGAAAAGTTTGTAAGCAGGGCGCTTATTTAGTCATTATGGATGGAACTTTTGGTAGTACTTACGATCCAGACGGAGTTCGAACTTCCAATCCGGTAAGGGACGAATTTTGGATTCATTTAATGAGATAATCGTTTACGCATTGTTCGTATAATTTTTCATATCTAGGCAATATAACTTCTATATCAAATTTCATTGCTTGTTTATAAGCATTGGTTTTAAAACTCTCTAAGAGAGATTCATTAGACAATAGTTTCAATGCATTTTTTGTCATTTGATAGGTGTCTCCAACAGAATTTAACAATCCACTTTCTCCATGGGATATTACTTCTGGAATTCCACCAGAGTCACTTGCAATAACTGGTACCCCACAAGCCATTGCTTCTAGAGCAGATAAACCAAAACTTTCTTTGGAGGATGGTAAAATAAATAAATCGGAAATATTTAGAACCTCTTTGGTGGATTTTAGACTTCCCAAAAAGAAAATATTTTTACTGAATATAGAATTTCTTGATATTTGTTCTAGTCTAGCTCTTTCAGGACCGTCACCTACTAAAAGCAACTTTGTATCAATTTCTTTAGAGATACCTTCAAATGCAATTATTACGTCTTCAATTCTTTTAACTTTTCTAAAATTAGATACATGACAAATTATTTTCTCGTTATTTGGTGCAAATCTTTTTTTGTAGTAATCGTTATTGTCCAATTTATACTCTTTAAGACAAATAAAATTGGGTATAACTTCAATATTGTTTTTTATGTCAAATAATTCAAAGGTTTCTTTTCTGAGATTTTCAGAAACTGCAGTTACTCTATTGGATTTATTTATTGAAAAATTAATTACAGGTTCAAAAGAAGGATCTTTACCTACTAAGGTTATATCTGTTCCATGAAGAGTAGTGATAAATGGAATTTCAACTCCTTGATCCTTTAATATTTGTTGTGCCATATATGCTGCTGATGCATGAGGAATTGCATAATGAACGTGGAGAAGGTCTAATTTTTCAAATTTAACGACGTCTACAAGTTTACTTGTTAGCACTTGTTCATACGGCGTAAATTTGAATAAAGGATAATCTGAGGTTCTCACCTCATGGTAAAATATATTTTTTCTTAACTCTCCTAATCTAACTGGCTCACTATAAGTAATAAAATGTATTTCATGCCCTTTTTTGGACAATGCTTTACCAAGTTCTGTTGCTACAATCCCACTTCCCCCAAAAGTAGGATACAATACAATCCCAATTCTCATCTATTATATTTTGTTTCAAATATAACTTAATTGCTTTATTAGTAGATTTTGAATTACTTATATTAGCTATAAATTGATCAAATAACACAATCTATGAATAATTTAGAAAAAGATGTTTCCTTTAATAAGAACGAAGATCAAATAAAATTGATGATTTCAAACTTGAATCTTAAGTTGGATAAAATTTATTTAGGTGGTGGTAAAGAGAAAATTAACAAACAAAAATTAAAAGGTAAACTTGGAGCTAGAGAACGTATAGAATTATTACTGGATAAAGAATCGCCAAATATTGAAATTGGAGCTTTAGCCGGATACAAAATGTACCAAGAGCATGGTGGCTGTCCAGCTGGTGGAGTAATTGTGGTAATGGGCTATGTTCATAAAAAATTATGTGTAGTAGTTGCAAATGACCCTACAGTTAAAGCTGGTGCATGGTTTCCAATTACTGGAAAAAAGAATCTAAGAGCTCAAGAAATTGCAATGGAAAACAGAATTCCAATAATTTATTTAGTGGATAGTGCAGGAGTTTATTTACCTCTTCAAGATGAAATTTTCCCAGATAAAGAGCATTTTGGTAGAATTTTTAGAAATAATGCAAAGATGAGTGCTATGGGAGTTACTCAAATTGCTGCTGTTATGGGTAGCTGTGTTGCTGGTGGAGCTTATCTCCCTATTATGAGTGATGAGTCATTAATTGTAGACAAAACAGGCACAATATTTTTAGCAGGTTCTTATCTTGTGAAAGCAGCAGTTGGAGAAATAATAGACAACGAATCTCTTGGAGGAGCGACTACCCATTCTGAAATTAGTGGAGTGGTGGATTATAAATCTCCTGATGACAAGACGTGCTTAAAAACTATTCGCGATTTGTTAGATAAGATTTCAGATAAACAAACATTAAAACTCAATAGGTCTAATTCTCAAAAACCCAAATTAAAAATGGAGGATTTTTATGGAACTTTTCCTTTTTTAAGATCTACCAATTACAATGTTAAAAACATACTCAATTTTTTTATTGATAATGGAGATTTCACCGAGTATAAGGCAAATTATGGAAAAACTATTGTTTGTGGTTATGCAAGAATCGATGGTTGGTCAGTTGGAATTGTTGCTAACCAAAGAAAAGTTGTAAAAACTAGTAAATCAGAAATGCAATTTGGTGGGGTCATTTATAGTGACAGCGCTAGCAAAGCATCTAGATTTATTATGAATTGTAATCAAAAGAAAA
>CAYREL010000089.1:0-5086 GCA_964423275.1 uncultured Flavobacteriales bacterium
TGGAACAGAATTAACTTCTTCAATGGTGCATTAGCTAATTTAGAATGGCATATTAACGAGGATGACAATAAATTTATAATTGAATATGACCCTGTTTTTAACCAAGATGGAATCTATAAATTAAGAGTACAGGGTCAGGACAAAACTGGGAACTCTAGTGGCGATGAGCCATACCAAATTAACTTTGAAGTAATTCAGAAATCTTCTATTACCAATATCTACAATTACCCAAACCCTTTTTCAACAAAAACACATTTTGTTTTCACTTTAACTGGCTCCGAAATACCTAACAAATTAGACATTCAGATAATAAATATTAATGGACGACTTATTAAGCAAATTCATCTGAGCGAAATAGAAAATATAAAAATCGGCAATAATATGACCAAATATTTCTGGGATGGCAGAGATGAATTTGGAGATCCAGTTGCAAATGGAGTTTATATATATAGAGTGATTTCAGAAATAAATAATTTGGAGATTGACCACAGAGATTCCAAAGGAGACAAAGCTTTTACCAATGGCCTTGGGAAAATGTATTTAATTAGATGATAAAAGTGAATTTAGATTTAAATTTCAAAAATTTAGATTCATAAAACCTAAAGCTTAAATAGGAAACTAAAAGCGTTGAAATGAAAATTAAAATAGGCAATAAAAATAAGTTGTTTAATAAGGAATCCGTTAAGAACCCACTCATTTGTAAAATTATTGTTATCATGATTCCGTGGTAGCAATATAATCCATAAGATATCTTACCAAAAAAATTAAAGTATTTAATACTAGAAACTTTAACTATTGAATTATAACAATAGGTTTGTTCTAAAATAATAAAAGAAAAGAAAATGGAGAATAGTACTCTTTGAATAACAATAAAAAAATCATTTTCTAAAAGAGCAGGCATCAAAATAAAAAAAGTAAAAATAATTAAGTAAAAAAGTGAAATTGTTTTTTTAGAAAGACTTTGAAGCTTTCTTAAAAAGTATGGGTATTTAAATGCTGAAATTGCTGTTAAAGCACCTATTCCAAAATTGCCAAGTGCACTTGCTGTGTGGAAGTTTAAAGACAGGGAATCATTAATGAAATAAATTCTAAAAAAGAGAGATATAAAAACTATTAAGAAAGATATTCCAAAAAGATATTTATTAAACCATTTTAATATAATTGCCCAAAAAACATAAAATTGTTCTTCTACTGAAATAGACCACATAAAGACCATGAAAAATAAAAAATTGTAGCCATTCTTAATGATGTCAAAATTTAAAATAAATAAAATAAAATTCCATAATGATGGTAATTTTTCAGAATCAAGGAAATAATATGATTTTAAATATTCTAATGAAAACCCAATGAAAACAATTAAAAAATATAGTGGCCAAATTCTTAATGACCTTCTTATTAGAAAATTTTTAAACTGGAAATTACTAGTGAATTTAATTTCTTCCAGAGCTTTCCATGTAATTAAAAAACTTGATAGAACAAAAAAAGAGTCTATTGAAATAAATCCTAAAATTTTTCCATAACTAAATATAGTAGCGTATAATTTAGAATTAATTATTTCATGGCTATTACTGAAAAAAACATGCCCAAAAAAAATCCCAATAAAACCAATAAATCTTAATGAATTTAATTCCTTGAAATATTTTGTCTTATAACTATCTTTACTCAATCTTCTATTTTGAAATATGTAAATAGGGTTGAAATTAACATTACTAATATATACTAAATATTGTGTACATAGACACCCATACCCATATCTATCTCCAAGACTTTGATACAGATCGTAAGGAAATTATTAGAGAGTGTATAGATAGTGGCGTTGATAAACTTCTTCTACCAAATATTGACAAAAGTTCAATAATAGATGTTATAAAAATATGTGAAGCATATAAAAATATTTGTTACCCTATGGTTGGGTTACACCCTTGCTATATTAAAGATTCTTATGAAGATGATTTGGATTATTTGAAATCCTTTATTAAATCAATAAATACAATAGCTATAGGCGAAATTGGAATTGATTTATATTGGGACAAATCAAATTTAGAAATTCAAAGAAAAGTTTTTATTGCCCAAATAAATTGGGCCAAAGAATTTAAACTTCCTATTGTTATTCACGCAAGAGACTCTTATAACGAAATATTTGAAGTTTTAGACGAAGTAAATGACGAAAATTTAAAAGGAATTTTTCATTGTTTTTCCAGTTCTTTGAAAGATGCAGATCAAATATTAAATTATGGTGGATTCAAATTAGGAATCGGAGGAGTAGTTACTTTTAAAAACAGTGGTCTTGACAAAGTGGTTAAGAACATTGATATTAAAAATATTGTTTTGGAAACTGATTCACCGTATTTAACCCCTACTCCATTTCGTGGCACTAGAAATAAAAGTAGTTACATTCCTATTATTGCAAATAAACTTTCGGATATTTACGAAATTAGCAGTGAAGAAATTGGAAATATCACTTCAAAAAATGCAAAAGAAATTTTTAATATTTAAAATAATTTTTCTATTAATTTTTTTTCCCTTTTGGGGATTTTCAAATAATTTAAATCTATCTGAAAATATTGAAAGTACGGAAATTAGTGTTCTCACTTGTGATCCAGGTACTCAAATATATTCTCTTTTTGGGCATAGTGCATTAAGAATAAAAAACTCTAAAAATGGCCACGACTTAGTTGTGAATTGGGGCTTATTTGAATTTTCAGAGAGCCAATTTCGATTTGGATATGATTTTGCAAAAGGGCGATTGAAATATTATATGGGCATTCAATTAATGTCTAATTTCATGGTAGAGTATCGTCGCGCTAAACGAGGGGTAAGAGAACAAGTATTAAACCTAAATAACCAAGAGAAATATCAAATACTTCAACTTCTAGAAGAGAACTACAAGCCTGAAAACAGGAAATATAAGTATGAATTTTTTTATGATAACTGCTCTTCAAGATTAAGAGATATTATAAAAAGAGTATTTAAAGAAAATATAAATTTTTACCAATCTCCCAAATCGAATAAATTCACTTTTAGAGAAACTATTCACAAGTATTTGGAATCTTTTCCTTGGTTAAAGTTGGGAATAGACCTTGTGTTAGGGAAACAGATAGATATATTGGTAAGCAATGAAAATCTTATGTTTCTTCCACTTAATATTGAACAAATATTTGACCAAAGCTTGGTTCAAAACAATGGAGCTAATAAAAACCTGATTAAATCAAAAAACACTCTTGTTGATTCTTTTGAAAATAAAAATAAACTTAGCAACATTGGAGTATATAGTTGGATTTTGCTGGCAATAACTCTTGTATTAATTGTCTTTAAGTTAGAAAAAGCGCTTAAGTTTTGGAGCTCTTTAAACTTATTTATAATGGGATTATTAGGTTTGTTTTTAGTTTTCATGTGGATAGGAACAGACCACAATGCAACCAAAATGAATTTTAATTTACTTTGGGCATCTCCTTTTCACTTTATTTTAATTTACTACTTAATTAAAGGAAGCTGGAATAATTTCACTTATTGGTATTTAATATTATCGTTGATTTTGATTTTTACAACTATTATGTTTTGGTTTACTTTAACTCAAGAATTTAACTCTTTTGTAAAGCCTATTATACTCGAACTTGTAATTATTTATTACTATTATTTTAAAAAATGTGGATTTCAAATTAATCTTGGTAAAACAAACGGTTGATTTTAACCATTATGTTTAAATTAGTGTTCAAATAATTTATGATGGAAAAATACGATGTTATTGTTATAGGTTCAGGCCCTGGAGGATATGTCTCTGCAATAAGGTGTGCTCAACTAGGATTAAAAACTGCTCTAGTTGAAAAATACAACACACTTGGAGGAACTTGTTTAAATGTCGGCTGCATTCCTTCTAAGGCTCTTTTAGACTCTAGTGAGCATTTTAAAACTGCACTTCATGATTTTGACAAGCATGGAATTGACATTAATACTCCTAAAGTAAATCTTCCTAAAATGATGACAAGAAAAGAGGAAGTAATAAGTCAAACTTGTGACGGGGTTCAATATTTAATGGATAAAAATAAAATTAAAGTTTACCATGGAATGGGTTCTTTTGCAGATAAAAACACCGTTTCTATAAATGGAGAAAAAAATGAAAAAATATTTGGAGAAAATATAATAATTGCAACTGGTTCAAAACCAAACTTTTTTCCAGGAATGGTCCCTGACAAAAAAAGAATTATCACCTCTACAGAAGCCCTTTCTTTAAAAGAAGTTCCCAAGCATCTTATTGTAATTGGAGGCGGAGTTATTGGCCTTGAACTAGGTTCTGTTTACGGAAGATTAGGTTCTCAAGTGACAGTTGTTGAGTTCCAAGACGGGTTGCTGCCAACTATGGACAAAACTCTTGGTAAAGAACTTATGAAAATCTTAAAAAAAGAAGGATTTAAGTTTTTATTTAACCACGCTGTTCAAAAAGTGAATTCTATTAAAGACGGTGTACAGCTAGATGTGAAAAATAAAAAGGGAGAGATTATTTCTGTTGAAGGAGATTATTGTCTGGTTGCTGTCGGAAGAAAAGCATACACCGAAAAATTAGGATTGGATAAAATTGGCGTAGAAACTGATAATGCTGGAAGAGTGATCACCAACGACCATTTACAAACCTCTGTAAAAAATGTTTATGCAATTGGAGATGTTGTTAAAGGTGCTATGCTTGCACACAAAGCAGAGGAAGAAGGTGTTTTTGTGGCCGAACTTATTGCCAATCAAAAACCACATATTGATTATAATTTAGTACCTGGCGTAGTCTATACATGGCCTGAAGTAGCGGCAGTTGGAAAAACAGAACAAGAATTAAAAGAGGCTAACGTCGACTTTAAAGTCGGTCAGTTTCCAATTAGAGCACTTGGCAGGGCTCGAGCTTCTATGGATATTCAAGGCTTGATAAAAATAATTTCTGATGCCTCAACAGATGAAGTTCTAGGTGTTCACATGATAGCTCCTAGAGCTGCAGACTTAATTATGGAAGCAGTAGTGGCAATGGAATATCGAGCAAGTGCTGAAGACATAGCTCGAATTTGTCATCCTCATCCAACCTATAGCGAGGCAGTAAAAGAAGCCG
>CAYREL010000090.1:0-5074 GCA_964423275.1 uncultured Flavobacteriales bacterium
CATTGAGATGAAGCAAATTGCAGAACCATATATTAAAAGAAAGGCAGTAAGACACTTGGAAAAAGGAAGAATTGTAATTTTTGGTGCTGGAACTGGAAACCCATTTTTCACAACAGATTCCGCAGCATCTCTCAGAGCTGTAGAAATTGAATCAGACGTAATTCTTAAAGGCACAAGAGTAGATGGAGTATACGATTCTGATCCAGAAAAAAATAGTAATGCTCTAAAGTTTGATACTCTAACTTTTGACCAAGCTTATGAAAGACAATTGAAGATTATGGACATGACTGCATTTACTCTTTGTAAAGAAAATGAAATACCTGTTGTTGTTTTTGACATGAATAGCCCTGGTAATTTAAAAAAAGTTATATTAGGAGAGAAGATTGGAACATTAGTAACAATATAAATCTTAAATGGAAGAAGTTGATATTATCTTAGAAGAAGCTGAGTTAGCAATGAATAAGTGTGTTTCTCATCTTTCAGTAGAATTAAGTAAAATTAGGGCTGGAAGAGCAAATCCTTCAATGCTAGATACTGTCAAAGTTGATTATTATGGATCACCCACCCCTTTAGCTCAAATTGGAAATGTAAGCACTTTAGATTCTAGAACACTAACTATTCAACCATGGGAAAAACCTATGTTAGATGAAATTACTAAAGCTGTAATTAATGCCAATCTAGGATTAAACCCCCAGAATAATGGTGAAGTTATTATTATTTCAGTTCCAGTTCTGACTGAAGAAAGAAGAAAAGATCTTGTTAAAACAGCCAAATCCGAAGGTGAAAATGCAAAAGTTAGTATTAGATCTCAAAGAAAAGATGCTAACGATATGATCAAAAGCTTGAAAGAAGAAGGTCTTAGTGAAGATGAAGTCAAAGATTCTGAAGAATTTATCCAAAAACTAACCGATAATTTTACAAAAAAAGTTGACGATTTAGTAGCTGTCAAAGAAGTTGACATCATGAAAGTTTAAAATCTTATTTTACTTTTATCATTGATAATTAGGATTTTATCAAAAATATCTAGAGTTTTACAACAATTAATTTGCAAATTATAAATATTTAAATCAATTATTATGAAAAAGTTTTGGATTTTACCAGTTACCGCATTGATGATATCATGTGGTGCTGCAACAGAAGAAGCTCCTGCTGCTGAACCAGTTGAAGAAGTTGCTCCGGTTGAAGAAGTTGCTCCGGTTGAAGAAGCTGCTGCTGATTCTACAATGGAAGAAGCTGCTGCTGATTCTACAATGGAAGAAGCTGCTGAAGAAGCTCCTGCAGAGGAAGAGCATGATGGTCACGATCATTAAAAATTCTTTTTGAATTTATTTAAAGCCCTTAATAGGGCTTTTTTTATGCCCATACTTTCGAGCCCTCAGAACAATTCTGACAAATTTCAATCTCTTTTCTATCTGAAAATATTTGTTTTCTAAAATCATTGTACTTTTTACTTAGCCAAACTTTTTCAAAATTTTCCTTTTCCAAATCCCCTAGGGTATTTACTGCGTCTTTATCAAAACAACAAGGTACAATTCCACCTTTAGAAGTTACAACAGCACTGCTCCACATTCGCCAGCAATGATTAGAAAATTTATTTTTAAGAATATACTTTCCATTCTTTGTTTTCGTATATCTAGAATATTTCTCATTATCTGGAATCAATTCATTTCCATTTTCAAAATTATAGAACTGAGCAGTTTTTAATCGTAGTTCATTTACTCCGAGATCTGCTGCCAAAGTCTTCATCTCCTCAATTAAATGCTCGTTGGTTTTAACCACTAAAAATTGAAAGATTACGTGAGGGTACTCACTATTTAATTCCTTTTTCCATTTTATAATATTTTCTGTCCCTTCAATTACTCTTTTATATTTCCCTTTTTTACGATATACTTCATAGGTCTCTTGGCTATTTCCATCAATTGAGATGATTAATCTCTTTAGGCCAGATTCAATTGTTTTTACACAATTTTCATCATTTAGAAAATGACCATTAGTAGAAGTAGAACAAAATATTTTTTTTGAATTAGCGTATTGAACAAAATCAAAAAAGTTTTTGTTTATATAAGGCTCACCCTGGAAGTAGTAGTTTATATACGTTAGTCTTCCTTTTAGCTCGTCAATTATTTTTTTATTTAAAGCAATGGAAAGATTTCCTGTTTTTCTTGTGAATTGTTTAAGCCCACTTGGACATTCTGGACAACCTAGATTACAAGAAGTGGTTGGTTCTATACTCAATGCAAATGGAAGTCCCGAAATGAAAGTTTTTTTTAAAAACCTTGAAACGATAAAACTTAGGTAAAGCCTGATTACATTTCCTGCTTTTTTAACAGAAAAAAACTTAATTAAGGCTATTAATTCTGATTTATGCATTTGTTTTTTCTAAAATTAGTAAAATCCTTTATTCTAATAGTCTTTAACTTCTCTATTAATTGATAACTTAGCGTTTGTTTACCGTAATTTAGTTTAAAATGTGGAAGAATATTTCTAAAATTATTCTTAATAACAGAGTTTTAATTGTTTTTCTGATTTTAGTTCTAACTATCTTTTTTGGATTCTTTGCTACTAAAATTAAACTTCAGTACCAGATAAATAAACTTCTTCCAGATAACGATTCTACTTTTATTGCTTACCAGAACTTTAAATCTAATTTTGGTCAAGATGGTTTGATGTTGGTCATTGCAACAACAGAACCTGATTTTTACTCTGAAAAAAAATTCAATGCTTGGTTGGAAATGGCAGATAGTATTGGAAATGTTACTGTTTTAGTAAAAGAAAAAGATACCAGCTACTACAAAAATGCAATAGATTCTATTTTCTCTGAGGGTCATCTTTACAATATTATTAAAGACAAGAAAGAGGGTAAATTTAATCTAGTTCAGATAATTGACGATTACCCTTTAGGTCAAGAAAAGATTGATAGTGTTTCTAACGTTATAAGCAACCTTAGTTTCTATGAGAACATTGTCTATAAAAACTCTAGTGATCTCCACTTAATGATGTTGTTTCTAAACAAAGAAGTATTTAATTCTAAATCTCGTGGTACACTCATTAGTGAAATCAATGAAATTGCAATTTCCTATGATCATTTATTTGAAAACTGGAGATTTTCTGGTCTTCCATATATAAGGTCTTATGTTATGACAATAATTAAATCAGAGTTGAAAATATTTGTCTTATTAGCTCTGCTGGTCACTTCGTTATTGCTTTTTGTCTTTTTTAAGTCCTTTAAAGTAGTTGTTATTTCAATGATTGTTGTTTTAGTAGGTGTTGTCTGGTCTATGGGAGTTATAGGAGTATTTGGCTATGAGTTGACATCTCTTATGGCTTTGATTCCACCATTAATAATTGTAATTGGCATCCCTAATTGTATTTATTTAATTAATAAATACCAACAAGAGTTCAAAAATCATGGTGATAAACTCTCTGCTTTAGATAAAATCATTCAGAAAGTAGGAAATGCTACCTTTTTAACCAACGCAACCACTGCTTTAGGTTTTGGAACATTTGTCTTCACAAACTCTTCAATAATGATTGAATTTGGATTGGTTTCATTTATAAATATTCTCTGCATGTTTATAATAAGCATATGTCTTGTTCCGATTATATATAGTTTTTTACCTCCTCCTAAAGAAAAACACACCAAACATTTGGATAGGAAATGGATTTTTAGTTTTGTAAATACGTTAGTCATTTTTTCAAAAAGCTACAGAAAGCAGGTATATATTTCTACAATTATATTGTTGTTTTTTGGAGCTTACGGAGTAAGTTTAATGCATGTTACGGGCAATTTCACAGATGATTTTCCAAAAAAAGGACAAATAGTAAAAGATTTGAAGTTCTTCGAGGAAGAACTTAATGGAGTTCTGCCTTTTGAAATAGTGCTTACCTATAGGGATACTATTTATAAAAGTTTTTCAAATATTGCTAAAATTCAAAAACTACAGGAGTCCTTAAAATCCGAAAAATATCTTTCTAAGTCTTTATCTATAGTGGATGCTATGAAGTTTATTTCTCAGTCTTATTCCAATGGAAAGAAATCTAAATACGATCTAAATTTTAGTAAATCAAAAGACCAAAAATATTTTTCTCGAATTATAAAATCAAAGTATTTTAAAAATAGTTTTATTAATTCCAAAACCGATAACAGTAATGGGTTTGTAGGAAGTTTTCTAGACTCTACCCATTTAACTACAAGAATTACTTTGCAAATTGCAGATATTGGTACTGCAGCAATGGATAGCTTGATCGAAAGAATAAATTACAGAATTGATAGCATAATTAACCCAGAACAATTGCTTTATCATAAAGCTGTGAAAGAAGGTAAAGTAGATAAATTTTATTCCTCCAATCAAATTGTAAGGTACAGGGTAAAACAAATTTTGACCAATGGAGATTTGGCTTTAAATAATGATTTTCCTAAAAGAAATTCTGCAATTGAAAAACTATATGGAAAACAACAATTTAGTGACGCTGTTAAACAATCAGTAGGGTCCTTAAAAGTAAAGTCTGACATTACTGGTTCTGGTGTTTTATTTACCAAAGGAACTACATATATGGTTAAGAATTTAATGATTAGTTTACTTCTGGCAATTATGGTAATTGCAATAATTATGGCTCTTTTGTTCAAATCTCTTAAAATGGTCTTGGTTTCATTGCTTCCAAATTTATTGCCCCTGATTTTTACATCTGCCTTAATGGGTTATTTTGGAATTAGTATTAAGCCCTCTACAATTTTAGTTTTTAGTATTGCTTTTGGAATATCTATAGATGATACTATTCACTTTTTGGCAAAATATCGTCAGGAGTTGAAATCAAAAACCATTTCTGATGCTGTTGAAATTTCAATAAAAGAAACTGGAGTCAGTATGATTTATACTTCTATAATTTTGTTTTTTGGATTTGCAATTTTCACTGCTTCTGAGTTTGGAGGTACTCAAGCTTTGGGTATTTTAGTTTCTTTGACCTTATTTGTTGCTATGCTTACCAATTTAATTTTATTGCCATCATTGCTCTTGTCCCTAGAGAAAATAGTTTTAAGTAAAAACTTTAAAAATTCGGAGGATTATTTTTACGA
>CAYREL010000091.1:0-5073 GCA_964423275.1 uncultured Flavobacteriales bacterium
GCCCTGCGATGCAAGATGCTTGGCTT
This sequence comes from uncultured Flavobacteriales bacterium, assembly GCA_964423275.1. GTDB lineage: Bacteria > Bacteroidota > Bacteroidia > Flavobacteriales_D > Parvicellaceae > MED-G20. The sequence goes on from CAYREL010000091.1 coordinate 27, forward strand.
GCTGGTAAAAAATTAGCTAAACATATTGAGGAATTTAGTTTAAAAATTTAATGCGAATTTAAAGTAAATTTGTAGCATTCCCATTAGTTGAATAAAGAATCTATATAACTAAAATTCTCTCATGAATAATTCCGAAATACTTAGTATTTTGCTGAAATCTAATAAAGAATTAATAATTTATAGAAATTCAGAAAAAAATAATTTTGAAATATATACAGACTTTGTTGAAAAAATTAATTTAGATATAGATAATTTAGAAAAATTCTTAAATAAATTAGAACGTTTTAAATCAGATAAACCCTATGATTGTTATATAGGTTTTTTCGGATATGAATTACTTTGTAAAAATATTAATGTAAAAATAAATAAAGATAAATCATATTTTCCTGAGGGAGTTTTTTTTCGTCCGCAAACTAAAATAATTTTAGATAAACGAATTAAAGTAATAACTAAATCAAAAAAAGAATTATTAAAAAATCTAAAAGTCTTAGAAAAAACCACTATTTCTAAAAGTAATAAAATATCTGTAAGCCCAAGTATTCAAGTGTATGAAAAAATATTTAATAAATTTAAAAAAAAGATTAGAGCTGGCGAAACCTATCAAATTAAAATTGCTCAGAAATACTCCAATAAAAAAGATTTAGATGTAGTTGATTTATTCTTCGATCTGATGAAAAAAAATCTTAGCCCAGAGTCCTTCTGTGTGAGAACAAAAGATTTTAATATAATTAGCTGCTCTCCTGAAAACTTATTTAAAGTAAAAGGAAAAAAAATAAGCACTTCCCCAATAGCAGGAACAGTAAGTAGAGATAAAATTAAATCAACTAAAGAGGCTAGAAAGTTCTTTAAAAATAATCAAAAAGAAGACAAAGAACATAATATGATCGTTGACTTAGAGAGAAATGATTTGAGTCGTATAACTAAGCCAAATTCGGTTAAAATAAAAAATTTAAAATTTGTACAAAAATACCAATATATTTTCCATAATGTCTCTGAAATTTCAGGAACGCTTCTTGATAATGCAAGGTTATCGTCAATAATTAAAGCCATGATGCCTGGAGGTTCTGTTATAGGTTGTCCAAAAATAAATACTTTAAAACTACTTAATAAAGAAGAAAAGGAACCAAGAAGGATTTATACCGGTTCTTTTGGTTACTATCGCTCTAAACAAGATATGAGGTTTAATATAATCATTAGATCAATTTTGAATTTTAAAGAAAGTAATGAGGTATTTGTAGCTAGCGGAGTTATTTTAGATAGCACCGCAAAAAACGAGTATCATGAAAACTATTTAAAAGCTAAATCGTTGTTAGATTTATTAAAATGAAACTTCTTTTAATAGATCATGAAGACTCATTTACTTATAATCTTGCTCATTTGTTATCAGGTTTTGGTAATTTAGAGGTAACAAATTATTATGATGTAGAGGAAAAATCTGTTAAAAAATCCGATATTATTATTTTTTCTCCAGGGCCAGGAAAGCCATTAGACTATCCAATATCTCTTGATATTTATAATAATTATAAATCAAAGAAGAAAATAATTGGTATTTGTCTAGGTTTTCAACTTATAGCTAGTGGTGAAGGTGGAACTATTTCTAAGCAAGAAAAAATATTTCATGGTTATCAAACACGTATTAGAACTAATTCAAAAAGTTTAAGATTTCCTAATAATAGTTTTTACCAAGTAGGCAGATATCATTCTTTGAAACTAAAAGAGCCATTTAATTCTTCCTCAATGTATATTACAATGAGATGTGAGGAAACTAATGTAGCTATGTGTTTGGAAAGTCATAAATATGATATTTGTGGCTTACAATTTCATCCTGACTCATTTTTAACTCCTAATGGCAAACAATTTATTCGAAAAATCATTCAATATAAAAAATAATAATTATTTACCCTCAACATTTAAACCACTTTGGGGTCAAAAGGGTGTTTTTACCTCTATCCCTGTTATAGGAAAAAAAGCTAGATTTATTGGCTTAAACAGATATTTGAGCAATTTTAATAAGACTTGTCGTGACTATAAATTTGTTACCAAAATAAATCTAAACACGATCAGAGATTTAGTAGGTGAAGATATAAAGAAAATTAAAATATATAATCATTTATTAAGGATTGCTACTAACGGAACAACTTTATCTTTATCTTTTAGGAAAAGAGTAAAAACAAATAGCAGTGTTATAGGATTTATAAAAAAATATAAAAGAAAAGACTATAGAAATAAAAACTTATTTTATAAAAAACTATTAAAATTTATGAATGAGATAAATTACTCTGAAAATGAAATAATATTATCAAGAGATAATGATCTTACAGAAGGAGCAGTAACAAATTTAATTTTTATTAAAAAGGATAAAATATACATTCCTAAAACTGGATATTATCATGGTAATACTTTAAAACTTGTTGAAGAAATATCAAAATTCAAATTTATTAAGAAAAAAATATTATTAGAGGAGTTAAAAGAATACAGTGAAATATTGTCGATAGGGTCTGGAAGAGGAATTACTTCTATACAGAGCATTCATAGTATTTCCTGGAAAAGAAAATCTATGAAATACTTCAAAAAATTAAAGAAAGATTATCAATTTATGATAAAAAATAATTATTATGAAATTTAATAAAAATATATTTACATTAAAAAAACCATTATTAGTGGGTATATGTAATTTTACTCCCGATTCATTTAGTGATGGCGGCAAAACATTTTCTCGCTCCTCTGCACTCAAGTATATAAATTTAATGGTTAAGGATGGGGCGCAAGTCATAGATATAGGTGCTGAGAGTACTAGACCAAATAGTATGCCAATTACATATAATGAGGAGATAAATCGACTATCTAAAATACTACCTTATTTAGATTATAAGAAATATCTTGTTTCAGTGGACTCTTATAAAATTGAAACTCAAGAGTATGCATTAAAAAAAGGTGCTCACATAATTAATGATATTAATGGAGGATCAAACGAATTATATGAACTTACAAAAAAGTATAACTCAGGATTATTCTTAATGCACAAAAGAGGTACACCAAAAGATATGCAAAAAAAACTTAATCCAAAAACGAATATGGTAAAAGAGTTTGATAAATTTATACAAAAAAGATTGAAAATACTTAATAAAATGAAAATTAACCTTAAAAAAGTTTGGTTTGATCCTGGTGTAGGTTTTGGCAAAACATTAGAGCAAAATTTACAGCTCATGAGATCCTTGAGAAAATACAGTGATATTAATCTTCGGGTGCTTTTAGGATCTTCAAGAAAAAGTTGGATCAACTCCATTGACCCCTCAAATGCAGATCAAAGAATTGGCGGATCTCTAGCTTCTGTTGGACACGCTCTCCAACAAAATGTTGATACATTTAGAATTCATGATGTCAAAGAGACAAATCAAATGATAAAAGTTTTAAAGGCATTAAATAAATGAAATTTTTTATTGAAATAGAAGAATTAAAAGTTGATACAATTATTGGAGTATTTGATGAAGAAAGGTTAAAGCCACAGACAATATTAATAAGTATAAAATGTCAATTAGACATCGATCATAATCAAGATCTTGACAATATTGAAAATGTAACAAGCTATTCAGATATAAAAAGTGAAATAGTTAAATTTGTTTCAGCCTCCCAATACAAAACACTAGAAAAATTAATTTCAGAACTCAAGAAACAATTAGATGATAAATTTCCTATTGAAATTGAAAAGTTAGAAATTAATAAAATTGAGATTGCTAAGAAGTATAATGCAAAAAAAGTTAGCATATCGATATAAATCATATATTGCTATTGGATCGAATATTGGCAATTGGAGGAATAATTTTAACTCCGCACTGAACTTAATGAATAAATTTGGACATGTTGAAAAGGTTAGTAGAGTGTATTTTACTAAGCCTTTTGGAATAACCAATCAAAAATATTTTCATAATGCTGCTTTTTTATTTTCAACAAATTTATTCTTTAAAGAATTATTTGTAAAAATGTGCTGTGTAGAAAAGTTGATTAAAAAAAATAAAACACTAGCTAATGGACCAAGAAAAATTGATTTAGATCTTATTCAGTTTGAAAACTTGAGGATCAAAAATCATTTAATATCTATCCCTCATTCTTCCTCACATTTAAGAGATTTTGTTATACAACCAATTTTAGACCTCAATCCTAATTTTATTGATTTAAAAACTCAAAATACTTACAAAAGACTTATAGGTAATTTAGATGAGCGTTTTATTGTTAAGAAATCTCGTCAAACCCAAGATTATCAAGGATTTTTTTAAGTTTTTCTTCATCCACACTATCAGATTTCTTTAATCCTGTTGAAATATCGATTCCGTGAGGGGATATAGTTTTAATTGCTTCTTTGACATTATTTATATTTATTCCTCCGCCAAGGTAGAGAGGTTTTGCAAATCTTTTTAGTTGGTTGATTTGGTTCACGCATTCCATTAGAGATTTTTTCTCTGTAATATCTTTATTATAAATATTTAAATCATAATAAAAGCTACTGACGTTATTTAAAACTTGTTCAAAAAAATTGTAATCAAAATTTTCATAATTTATTGAAATTGAAATTTTTGCATTTGTGGTATTATTGAGTAATTCAATATCCTCTTTTTTATATTGATTAGATATACATACCTCTTTTATTGCTACACGTTTAATAATCTCAATTATTTTAGGCATCTGTGCATTTCCAATCAGTAAAATAGGGTTTAATTTCAAATTGTAGGATGCAATTGTTAGTTTTTGAATTTCTTCAGTAGATAGCGTATTGGGGCCATATAAATAATTACTTACAAGTCCCACTCGTCTAACTGGGTATTTTTGTATTACCTCTAAGGATTTTTGATCAGTAATACCGCAAACTTTGAGTTGAATATTGCCATAGTTGAACACTTAATAATTATTATTCAATTATGGTTATATCCAACTCAAAGATGGTCGCACCCATAGGGATAGTTACATTTGTAATACCCATGGGTCATATGTGCCCCTTTGAAATATAATCGCAATATAATCAAAAAGTTTTTTTTCTTGTATCAAGATTCCT
>CAYREL010000092.1:0-5040 GCA_964423275.1 uncultured Flavobacteriales bacterium
ATGAAAGAAGCAATCAAGGAGGATTACATACTAATTTTAGACTTTCTAATAATGGAGAACAAATCGTTCTTTCAAATTCCTTGGGACAAATTATAGATTCTATCACCTTTCCAACCCAATCCACCAATGTTGCCTATGCAAGAATTCCAAACGGAACTGGCCCTTTTATATACAACACTCCTTCTTTTAATTACAATAACGATTTTGCAAGCATTGGTCAAACTAATCAATTACAATTTATATGCTATCCAAATCCTTTCCAAAGTCAGTTAAACATCTATTTAGATAATAAGAATAAAACAAATGTTTTTATTTACGACATTCATGGCAAAATAATAAGAGAGAAAATAATAGAATCTGGTAAAAATGAAATTGTTTTCAATACCTCTTTCTTAAAAAATGGAATGTATTTAGTTCTTTTAAAGAATTCTCAAAATATTTCCATTCAAAAAATTATTAAAAACTAAAATGAAAAATTTAACTTTTTTACTCTTTATATTCTCGATTTTAAATTTTTTAGGACAAACTTTTACCAATTATACAATTGCCGATGGATTAGTTGACAACAACGTACTTTGTGCAACTAAACAAGGGAATGGAGTTATGTGGTTTGGAACTCAAAATGGTATATCCAAATTTGATGGTATTAACTGGACCAATATGACCACTACTACTGATACAGCATTAATAAGCAACACCATAACAGCAATTAAAACAATGTCCAACGGAGATTTATGGGTTGGAACAGATTTTGGTATTTGCAAATACTCTAATTCAATATGGACTAGTTATACCACCACAGATGGTCTTGGAGATAATAGAGTAAAATATATTACAGAGTCTTCAGACGGCAGAATTTGGATTGGAGAATACGATGGATTGTCCATTTTTGACGGAGTTAACTTCACGACTTATAATATGTCAGACGGCATACCATTTGGTGGAATTCAACATATATCTTTTGACAATAACCAAGACGCATGGTTGGGTTCTGGTTTTGGTGGCTTAATTCAATTTGATGGAAATGTTTTTACTGTTTACAATTCTAATGATGGGCTACTAAACAATATTGTAAACTCAATAGCTATTGACAATCAAAATAAAAAGTGGGTTGGAACTTCTTCTGGACTTTCTGTATTTAACAATCAAAATATTTTACATAATAACTATACGCAGATGTATTTACTACCACCTCCAGATACTTTAAATCCTGTAATGGGTCTGGGATTTGATTCTAGAAACTTATTATGGGTAGGAATTTATATAGATTACTTATTAGATGGAGGTGTGGCAATGTATAATGGTTACAGCTGGGTAGATTTTAATGCTAGTGATGGCTTAATAGGACCTGTTATAACAGATTTAGTGGTAGATCAACAAGACCAAGTTTGGGTAACTACTAGTAGCGGTATTTCTAAAATAACTGATGTGCCAGCTTACACAAATGATATTATAAAAGATGATATAATTATTTACCCTAACCCCTCAAATGGTGAATTCAATTTCCATAGTTCAATAAAAAAATACCATCTAAAAATATTTAATGCCCAAGGAAAAATAGTTTATAATAATCGGATAAATAATTCTAGTAAAATAGAGATTAACCCAAATCAAATTTCTAAAGGAATATATATAGCTAAAGTCGAGAATTTGACCAATCATCTTATAACTACTAAAAAAATAATTATTAAGTAATAATTAATAAAATTATTTTGGTGTTAATAGTAATTCATGACTAAGATTCCTGTTAATTTGTTCATTAGAAAAGTTGATTTCTCTGTAATTACCATTAATAAATAGGTTTAGTTGATCGTCATAATGATTACTCCAAAAATTTCCTGAATTACCACTTGGTATGACCGAATAAGAATTTTCAGGACTTCCAATGTCAATTAATCTTCTTGTAGATGGTAAAGAAGATACTTTGTAATCGTGATTTCCTGGTGTTGACATAGATTTATTAATCACATTGTTTGCACCTGGTATTGGAAATGGCCCAAGATTAAATATATAATCTAATGGACTTAACTTTCCAAGGGGATGTTCATAGGTTATAGTATGAATATTTCCCCAATCCCAATTATTAATATCATCTCCCAATTTATCCTTGATTTCATCTACAGCATTTACAAAACCATTGTATATAAGCTCATTGATTACATTCTCTTTAATTTTAAGAGAATCCCCTTGGAAAGGAACTATTTTCTTATAAATTAAATTTTTAAAAAAATCCCAATGATCTAAATTATTCATGTAAATCCTAAAATAATCTTTTCCCAAAGTAGGTTCTAAAGCAGTCTTTAAAACATGATAAATTGTTAATTGAAAAATACTTGCACCTTTAGAACCAATTGGCATATATCCGTCCCATTGTTTTAAGAGCTCATATGCTTTACTTTCAGCGTTTAAAAATTGACCAGCAAGGGGCTTTAAGGCAGTAATTATTTCGTTTTTGATTCCTAGTCCAGAAAAAAGAAAATCGTCATTCTGTATCTTTTTTAGTTCTTCGGTTGACCATGTTTCTTGCTTATCTAAAAGCTGGTATATTCTGTGGGCTCGATCTGTAGACCTGAAATAGCCATCTAGTCTAGGAATAGATTCAATCTCATTGGCTGTTGGTAAATTATTGGCAGTTATAATTACCCCACTTTTAGGATTAATCATTTGAGGATTGTTCTCAAAAGAAACATAAGATTTAATATTATGATTTGGATTACTTCCGTCTAAAATAGACTTGGCATTAATATTTGAATCTCTTACAGGTAATCTGCCAGTTGCCCACCAAGCAATATTTCCTTCCTTGTCTACGTAGGAAAAGTTCAAACCAGGAGACGTAACTTTAGAAACAGAAGATTGGAAATCAGTAATATCATTGGCTGTTGTAACTTCATAAAGCATGTCAAAAAATGGATTTTCTAAATTGTAAAAAACCCAAGAAAAAGCCAATGGAGAGCCTGTATATCCATCTATATAATCACTTATAATTGGACCATGGGAGGTAACTCTAATAGTTAAATCTTCTGGGCTTTTATCTTTAACTTTTATTTGCTCTTTTATTACTTGAGAATTTACCCACTTCCCATCAAAAAAAACTTGGTTTTTATTTTCAGGATTAAAAGTTTCTTTATAAAGATCTACTTCATCATTTTCAAACATGGTCATTCCCCAAGCTTTAAAATCGTCATGACCAATTAATGGAAAAGGAATTGTAGGTATATAGTAACCATAATTATTATATCCAGGATAAGAAATATGAGCTTCGTACCACACATCGGGTTTTGAAAGACCAATATGAGGATCGTTGGCTAAAATGGCATTACCACTTGAAGAACGAGATGGGGAAAGAACCCACGAATTGCTTCCATGGAATGGGGGAACAAGACCAGTAACTTTTTCTGTTAAATCAAAATAAGAAATTAACTTTTTGTATGAAGAATCGCTCATTTGCTCTTCATTAAAATAATTTCTTTTTGGAATAGAATCTATTTCCTCTTCCATAATAGTTAAAAAATTATTATCTGCATAATCGGGAAAAATTATTGCCAAATCATTTTTAGATATTTTCTCTTTCAGCATAGAAAAAAGCATATCTCTTCGAATACCATCCATAAGAGAAAAAGACATATAAATAGTCATACTAGCAACATCTAATCTATCAAATGGTCTTACCTCTTCTCCAATTAAGCGATGCTCTATGGTTTTTGGTCCAGTTTTTATAAAATAATTTACTCCTTGAATATAGGCATCAATATATTTTAGTGCACCTGAACTTATTTTAGATGTATCTGAAAGGTATTGCTTAGCTTTATTAGAAATTAAATAAGTTCTAAACATTTTGTCAATTTCTATTAAATCCTCTCCTAAAATTTCTGAAAGCTCTCCTTTAGCTAATCTTCTTTGAAGATCCATTTGAAACAAACGGTCTTTGGCAACAGTATATCCATAAGCAAAAAGTGCATCGTGCTGATTTTTTGCTAATATATGTGGAATTCCCCATTGGTCTTTTTTAATGGAGACTGTCTCTAATATTTCGTCAACTACCACCTTTCCATCATTATTAGGTTTACTAATAATGACCATCCCATAGATAATAATTACAATGGCAAATACTAAGCCTATTATTAAATAAATAATTCTTGAAAACACCTTAAACAATTTTGTAAAATTAAATGATTTTTACCCCCATAACACAAACATCGTCTATCTGCTCATAATCTCTTATCCATAAAGAAAATTCTTCTGACAATAATTTTAGTTGCTCATCCTCGGATTTAGAACTGATCTTTTGAAGATGGTTTTTAAACTTTGCCCCCATGTACTTTTTTCCTTTTTCTCCACCAAATTGATCTTGATAACCATCGGAATAAATGTAAAGCATATCGTCTTTCTTTAGCTTTAATTTGTGCTTTGTAAATGGCTTTTTATCTCCTAATAGCAAACCCACTGGCTGGTGGTCGCCTCTGATAGAATTAAGCTCTTTACCTCTAACATGAACCAAAGAATTGTGAGCCCCTGAGAACTCAACTGTTTTGTTTTTCATATTGAGCTTACATAAAGAAATATCCATTCCGTCTTTTTGGGCACCCTCTTCTTCTTGGCTTAAAGATTTTATTATTTGAGCTCGCATTTCATTTAAAATCTTGTCTGTGTCTTTAATTCCTTTTTCTATGATAATTTCGTTCAGTAATGAAGTTCCTATCATACTCATAAAAGCACCTGGAACACCATGACCAGTACAGTCAGCTACCGTAAAAAAGATATTATTTTCCTGGTCTTTATGAATCCAATAAAAATCTCCAGAAACAACATCTTTTGGCTTAAAAAAAATAAAGCTTTTTGGCAAAGTATCTTCTAAATAAACAGAAGAAGTCATCATGGCATCTTGTATTCTTTTGGCATAGTTAATACTATCTGAAATCTCTTGTTGCTTTTCCTCAATAACTACTTTTTGCTTTTTGGTAGTAGCGAGTTGTTTGTAAATGAATACTAAGAAAAATACTACAATTATAATTCCCGTAAATAAAACTATTTGAACTTTTT
>CAYREL010000093.1:0-4981 GCA_964423275.1 uncultured Flavobacteriales bacterium
CTAAATCCATTTTAACAAGTTGTTTTATTACTTGTTCATTTAAAGAAAAAATACCTTCTACAACACATTTTGAATTAGGATCTTTAAGAATCTTATTGGATGATCTAGCACCAATTAAAAGCTCTACTGCACCAAAAATAATAGATTTACCAGCACCAGTTTCTCCAGTTATAACAGTAAATTCTTTTTTAAAGTCAATAACGGTCTTAGAAATTAACGCATAATTTGATATGGTTAATTTTTGAAGCACTTATTTAATTATTTGAATTTCAACACGTCTATTGGCAGCCCTTCCAGTTGGACTATCAGAACCATCTACGGCAACATTTTCTGCTAAAGGATGTATTTCACCCATTCCAATAGTTTCAATCCTTTTGAAACTTATTCCTCTGTTAATCATATAGGTTTTAACAGATTCTGACCTTAATACAGAAAGTATTTGATTGTATTTCATCGAACCAGTATTATCGGTATGTCCTATTGAGTTTACCCTCCATTTAGGATTATTTTTTAATTCAACTATTAATTTATCAAGTTTTGTTTTTTCACTGTTGGATAAATCCGAACTTTCAGTTTGAAAGTTAATATTATCGTAAAATAAAATATGTTTCTCTACTTTCTCTAACTTAGAAACAACCTCTTTAGCTACAATTTCTTCTTGAACTATAGAATTAGTATTATCAGCAATAATTATTTTAGATGGTGGAGATAAAGAGTCCTTAACCTCCTTTATTTGTTTACTGGCTGTTTCTAAAGGTTCTAATTCTTCTGATTGTTTCAAGTTATCCACCTTAGAAAGATTGGAAGAAGCAACCGTGGTTTGATCTACAGGATCAACTTCCATAACGTCGTTAATTACCATTGGCTGGTTTTTAATAATTATTTTTTCTTCAATTTCAATAACAGTATTGGAGACTACAACTTCATCTTCTTTAATTTCTATAGACTTAGAATAAGAAAAAATACCTTTTGCATTATCAAGTACATTAATAGAATCATAAATAGTTAAAGTGTCTACATCAAATTTAATGTTGTAATTATTTCCTTTTTCAAAAACAAATACAAATTTACCTGAGGACTCATTGATTTGAAATTCTTTATAAACTGGGAAAAATTTGTCATTTTGTACAGAAACTTTAATATTCTTAATTGGTTTTCCTTTTTGATTGGTAACTATTCCTTTATATACAGCTAAGTTAGTTTCTTCTTGGTTAGGTAATGTCATTTCATAGATGTCGTATTTTCCTGTTCCTGCTTTTCTAACAGATGAAAAATAAGCTCTATTACCACTAACACTAAGAACGAAAGAAAGGTCGTCGTTTACTGTATTAATTGGGTAACCCATGTTTTTGGGAGAAGACCAATTTAATTCTTTATCTAATTCCGATTTAAAGATATCAAGACCTCCAATGGAGGAATGTCCTTTAGAAGAAAAATACAAAGTCTTACCATCTGAATGAAAATATGGAGATTCTTCATCGTATTCTGTGTTAATTGGCTCGCCTAGATTTTGTGGTAAAGACCAAGAACCATTGTCTAATTTCTTAATCATCCATAAATCTTTTCCACCGTAACCACCATCTCTATCACTAACAAACAAGACCATGTTTTTATTTAAATCCATGCTGGCTGACGTTTCTAAGTAATTTGTATTGACTTCGTTTTTAAATATTTGTGGGTCGGACCATAAGTTTCCATTTTTATAGGATTCAAAAATTCCTCTGCCCATTGGTCCAAGATTAAAGTCGTTATTTACCATTGAAGAAAGTAAATATTGACCATCTGCAGAAAGATATAAAGCTGAAGTACTCTTTTTAGTGTTTAGCGGCGAAGGCATGAGCTTTGCTTTTGTCCAATTATTATCTACTTTTTCGGAAAAATAAATGTGCTCATAAAAATCTCCCTGATCGTCTTTAGAATCTGTCAACCCATCTGGTTTTTTAGCAGTAAAAAACATAATATTTTCTTGAGCATTTAACAACGGCTTATATTCTGAGAACTCTGTGTTGATAGCTTCGAGAGGATAAATTTTAACATCCACAGGGTTTTGGACTAATTTTAATGCGTTTTTAGATCTTCTAATTTTTCTAATATTAGACCTTAAAGCATCTTCATTGTAATCAGATAAAAAGTTACCATAAAATTCATATTTTTCTATAGCTTTTTCAAATTCATAATTCATATGGTAGGCATTTCCTAACAACTCTATGGCATCTAAAGGTGCATTTTTTTCCCTAGGGTTTGCAATTTTATAAGTTATTGTCAAACTTTCTAAAGCTTTTTCATAGTATGGGATAGCTTCTTTTTCTCGATTTGGTATATTCATTAGACAATTTCCTATGAAGAAATGAGTGTTACAATTTTCAGGATCTAAGGCTTTCATTTCCTGAAGAATTTCCAATGCAGCAGAATAATCATATACTTCAAGAAAATGTAAAGATTTGAAATATAAACTTTTAAACGACTGTCCACTAGCATTTATAAATATTGTAGTGATAGCTAAAAGAAGAATTAATTTATTTTTCATGGATAAATTTTAATAATTTATTGTTTAAAAAATCAGGACAATTTACGGGTTTTTTTGTTTCCTTATCTACAAAGACTAAAGTAGTACTTCCAAAATTGAGTAAATCACCATTCGTATTATGTATTTCGTATTTAAATTTTATTTTAAAATTGGTTAATTCATTAATTGTACATTTTACCGATAATTCTTCATCATAAAAAGCTGGTAATATGTATTTAATGTTAAAATCAGAAACCGGTAATAAGTATCCTTTTGCTTCTAAGTTTTTATAACTAATTCCCAATGATCTTAAAGCTTCAACTCTTGCAACTTCATAATATTGGGCATAATTTCCATAATAACAATACCCCATTTGGTCAGTTTCCGCATATCTTACTCTCACCTTTGTTGTTGATTGGAACATATTTATATAATTTAGGGATGTGTTAAAAAGTTATTTTAAATTTTCAATCATAATTACAACTTGTTCTATACTGACTTTATCTTGTCAAGGTTACAAAATAGTAGGTGCAAATTCTTCCATTATAGATATTAACAAAAACATATCTGAGCAAGAATTCGAAGAAATCGAACTTTCAAAATATAGAGATTCTATTTCAAAGGAAATGGATAAGGTAATTAACCATTGTTCAATTACTATGAAAGTTGGATGTCCAGAGGGACTTTTAGGGGATTTTATTTCTGATTTATCCGTACTTTATGTAAGAAAAAACTTTCCGAAAAACAAATTCAATCCTGACTTTTGTATTTTAAATAACGGAGGATTTAGAAGTACGCTAAATAAAGGCTCGATAACAATAGGCGATATTTTTCAAATAATGCCATTTGACAACCATCTTCTGATATTAGAGATAAAAGGGGAAGAAATGAATGATTTAATAAAATATATTAAAGATAAATCCACTACCAATATTTCACGAAAATCTGGTGTTCCCTTGAGTGGAATAAGACTAAAAATAAGTGGAGATAAAGTCAGTCGATGTATGATTAGTAATAAAATGTATGACCCTTTGAAAACTTATAAGGTCTTAACCACCAATTATTTAGCTAGTGGCGGAGATGATATGGTTTTTTTTAAGAACTGTAGAACTTTATTAAACACCAAACTTTTACTCAGAGATGTAATAATTCGATACATTGAGGAATTAGGAAAGAATAATATAAAAATAAACGCTCAAATTGATGGTAGAGTCCAAGTTCTCCAATAGAAGAATTTTTGTAAAAAAAATTGTTTTAGCAGGTATTTCCATACCATTGCTAAATAGCTTCAGTTTTTTAAATAAAAAAATAAGGAGCAAAAAAATCACTATTATACATACCAACGACATGCATAGTCACATAGATTCCTTTCCAGAAAATCATTCTAGACACCCAGGAATGGGAGGAATGAGAAGAGTAGCTAGTCTTGTTAAAAAAATCAGGAACGAAGAAAAAAATGTTGTTTTAATAGATGCTGGAGATGTATTTCAAGGAACTCCTTATTTTAATAAATTCAAAGGAAGTTTGGAGTTGAAGATTATGAGTAGTATGGGTTATATTGCATCTACCATGGGAAATCATGACTTTGACAATGGTATAAATGGTTTCAAAGAAGTATTACACCATGCTAATTTCCCTTTTATTTGCTCCAACTATGAATTTTCTGATAGTGATATGATTGAAAAAACTAGAAAATATTTAGTTAAGGAAATAGATGGAATAAAAATTGGTTTTTTTGGACTTGGTATTGAGCTTGAAGGATTAGTTGGTAAAGATTACTATGGGGAGACTAAATATCTAGACCCTTTAAATTCAAGTAACTATTGGGCCAATTTTCTTAAAAATAAAAAAAAATGTGACCTAGTAATTTGTATTAGTCATTTAGGACATAAATATAAAAGCGATAAAATTTCAGATTTAAAATTAGCAAGACTTTCAAAAAATATTGATGTTATTATTGGTGGTCACACACATACTTTTTTAGAAAAAGCCAAACTTGTAAAGAATTCAGAAAATAAAAATGTAATTGTCAATCAAGCAGGCTGGGGAGCACTTGCTCTAGGACGAATTGATTTGGAATTTTCAAAAAATAATGGAAAATCAAATTCTTTATCTGTTAACGGTATTTCCAAAAAAAACTATGCCAAAATTTGATTTTTTTTCAGAATAAAATATTTTTAAAAAACAATAGCAAATAAGTTTTTTTTTTAACTTTTTTATTAAATATTTGTTAGGTGTTTAAGCATTCAATAGATTTTTCGATAACTACCTCAATTGTCAATTTTACGGCTTCACTTTTTTAACAAAATAAATTATAATAAATGAGTAAATCTTTTGAATCAACTTGGAATAATTGTCTAACAGTAATTAAAGATAACGTATCTATTCAAGCATTTAAAACATGGTTCGAGCCAATAAAGCCTGTAAAACTTAAAAGCAATGTTTTAACTATCCAAGTTCCTTCCCAGTTTTTCT
>CAYREL010000094.1:0-4977 GCA_964423275.1 uncultured Flavobacteriales bacterium
ATAAGAGAGCTGGGATACTGTTCAGGAATTGAAAATTACTCAAGATATTTTGATAATAGAAAGCCTGGAGACAGACCATTTTGTCTTTTAGACTATTTTCCTGAAGATTTTCTAATGGTAATTGACGAATCTCATGTTACAGTATCTCAGATAAAAGCCATGTATGGTGGAGATAGATCAAGAAAAGTAAATTTAGTGGATTATGGTTTTAGACTTCCTGCAGCTTTGGACAATCGTCCTTTAAAATTTGAAGAGTTTGAACAAATTCATAACCAAATTATTTATGTAAGTGCTACACCTGCAGAATACGAACTTACTAAGTGCGATGGAATTGTTACAGAGCAACTTATTAGACCAACAGGATTACTAGATCCTAAGATTACAGTAAAACCGAAATTAAATCAAGTAGATGATCTTTTAGAAGAAATACGAAAAGTAGTGGAGGAGGAAAGTAGAGTATTGGTGACTACACTTACCAAGCGAATGGCAGAAGAGCTAGATAAGTATTTTGCAAAAATTGGTATTAGATCAAGGTATATCCATTCGGATGTTGACACATTAGAAAGAGTAGAAATATTGCAAGATTTAAGAAAAGGAATTTTTGATGTCCTTATTGGTGTTAATTTACTAAGAGAAGGTTTGGATTTGCCAGAAGTATCTTTAGTTGCTATTTTGGATGCAGATAATGAAGGGTTTTTAAGATCGGAAAGATCTTTAGTTCAAACTGTTGGTAGAGCAGCAAGAAATATCAAAGGACGTGTTATTATGTACGCAGATAAAATAACTAAAGCAATGGAAATTACTATTAGTGAAACTAATAGAAGAAGAGAAAAACAGCGTAATTATAATAGATTAAATGGTATTGTCCCTACCCAAATTATTAAATCCAATGAAAACGATCTTCTTATTGGTAGAGTTAGTGAAAAAGAAGAAATAAACGAATTAGTTATTTCAAGTGACCCTTCAATCCAAGACCCTGTGGTAGAGAATATGGGTAGAGTAGAGTTGGAGAAAAGTATAGATAATATTAAGAAGCAGATGGAAAGAGAAGCTAAGAAAGAAAACTTCATGCAGGCAGCAGTTTTGAGAGACGAACTCTTTAAATTTAAAAAAATACTTCTTAAGAAATTTGACGATTAGAGGTTATTGTAACCAACAGCTAGAATAATGGAGCCTTTTGTAAGAACTCTTGATTCATTACCATCTTCGTCAATTTTATATCCTCTTTCTGTGTAAGGAATTATATAATTAATAAATAACTTTTTAAGTCTAATATTTTCTATTATTTTTTCTTGATAGGTTCTTTCACTTTCAGAGATGTCCTCATTTTTAGCCAGTTCTTCGCTCTTAGCTAGTTTAAGTTTTTCAATCATTTCTTGGGTTTCTGTAGTAAACTCATTGCTTGCAACATCCGTAGTTTCATATAGCAAAACTCTATTTTTATATTTTTTTGGCTTGTCGTAAATTTTAATACTAATTGGCTCATTTGAAATCCCCATAGAGTTAAAAGACAAACGGTAGTTTTCATTTTGGATAGTAGCTATTTCTACTTCCTTTGCATAATCAAATTCTTTATAAGTAAAATGAGTGGTAAGAGAGCCATCGTATCTAAAAGGTCTTAATGCCATTCTGCAATTTTTCCTGAAGTCTTTAAGTTGAATTAAGCGTTCTTGATAGGGGGTTAGTTCTGCCTCTTTTTGTGCTTCAAAACTTGGATTAATATTAAAAATAATTAAAAATAAAAATAGGTATTTGCCAATCATAAAATAATAATTACATAGTTATTTCTTCTCTTAATTCCAAAATCATTTCTGAAATGGAAATAGCTTCTTCATGTTTTAGTTCAACATCTAAATATTCAATGTTTTCACCTTCTTGTTTCACAGACCATAAATTATGGTATGCATCAACAACTTCTTCAATGTGGTCCGTTAAATCTATTAAATCATCGGTTTGGTTTTCAACTGCTCTCAATCCTCTTATTAGAGATCTAGCAATGGTCATCTGTTCGGATAATAAAACACTAATTTTATGATCGTTGTTTCCCAGGATTGTATGGGTACCAATATTCATTCCCTCCACCCATGCTCCAGTAAAATATATTACGCTTAAGTCTGTTAATTCATTGTCTTGTATATAATCATCAGTCGTAATTTGGATATCAAAAAGAATAGACATTACACTATCTTGATTACCAACATTTTTTTCAAATCTTTCCACCAAATTGTCTGACAAGAAAATAGATTCCATACCTATTTTTGATGCCATATCTTTAGAAACTTTCAAATATTTGCTCGCTTCTTCAAATTTGTCATTGGTTACACAATACGCTAAATCACATGCATAGACTCCAAAATTTATTGTTTGTTTAAATTTGGTAGAATATAGTTTTGAGTTTGAAACTTTATTTGTCAACCCTTCTTCATAATTCATATTTGCTTTTTTCAGAATTGAAGCAATTTGAATTGGTGATGGTGGCATAAATTCAAAATCTTTTTCTACTATTTCAACTTCAATGCTGTGGTTGTTCTTATTTTCAGATGTATTCTCACTTTCTTGGTCCTCACCATTGGGTTGGTTTTCAGATTCACAACTAATAATAATGGATGCTACCAAGCAAAATATTAAGGTGTGATACAAATTATGTTTTCTCATAATTAAAATTTGTTTGTAGTAAATTTAAATAAAATAAGCAATTATTCAGAAATAAAATCATCATTGAACACTTCAATTTCTTTTTCAGTTTTAACTAACGGAGTAAATTTCCCTCTAAATCTAGTTGCTTTTACCATATGGTTATCAATCCAGTGGTAATTGCCCCCTCTAGGTTTGTTCATTAGTAATGCGTGGTATTTAATATTGTGCATTCTTAACCATCTTTCAGTATATTCTCTTTGTTCTTCAGTTCTTGATGTAAAAAAAGTAATGATGTGCCCTTCTAAATACCATTTTTCTAAAACCTCTAATGCATCTGGAAATGGAAGACATGTCAACATTCTTTCTGGTTCCTCATTTGGAACATCTTCAGTTATAGTACCGTCTATATCTATAAGATAATTTTTAATATCCTCAGGAAGAGTTGGACTTAGTGTTTGACCATCAGAACCAATTAGAGTATTTAATTTTTCTTTAGATGACATTTTTGAAATTTTATCCTAAATAAGCTTTAAGTAGTTTACTTCTTGAGTTATGTCTAAGTCTTCTTATCGCTTTTTCTTTAATTTGTCTAACTCTTTCTCTAGTAAGATCAAATTTAGAACCAATTTCTTCGAGGGTTAATCCGTGTTTTTTTCCTATTCCAAAAAATAGCATTACTACATCTTTTTCCCTGTCATTTAATGTAGAAAGCGATCTTTCAATTTCTCTTTGTAAAGACTCTCGCATTAATTCTAAATCTGCTTTTGGACTGTCGTTGTTAACCATCACATCCAACAAAGAATTATCTTCTCCATCTACAAAAGGAGCATCAACCGAAACGTGTCTTCCACTTATTTTCATGGTGTCCTTTACTTTTTCTTCTGTCAATTCAAGTGCTGTAGCAAGTTCATCACTACTAGGAGGTCTTTCAAATTCTTGTTCGAGTCTTGAAAAAGCTTTATTTATTTTATTTAAAGAACCTACTTGGTTAAGGGGCAATCTTACAATTCTAGATTGCTCTGCTAATGCTTGTAAAATAGATTGTCTTATCCACCATACTGCATAAGATATAAATTTAAAACCTCTTGTTTCATCAAATCTTTGAGCTGCTTTAATTAGTCCTAAATTACCTTCGTTGATTAAATCTGGAAGGGTTAAACCCTGGTTTTGGTATTGTTTAGCAACGGAAACAACAAATCTTAAATTGGCTTTGGTTAATTTTTCTAGAGCTATTTGATCGCCCTGTTTTATTTTTTGAGCCAGCTCAACTTCCATTTCAGCAGTGATTAATTCCTCTCTGCCAATTTCTTGTAAGTATTTGTCTAATGATTGACTTTCTCTGTTGGTTATTGATTTGGTAATTTTAAGTTGTCTCATAAGTAGAATTACTAATTGATATTTTCAAATGTAGTTCAATCTAATTCCTAAGTCAAGTTAAAATAGGTTAATATTTACAGTTGTTGAAAATTACTATTTAACAGGTTAAGACCACTGTTAAAAACTTTTTTTAAAGGTCAAAAATGCTAATTTGAGAACCTGCAAAGACCCCAAAGCCATTTTCAATATTACTATAAACTTGTACAGGCTGAGCAAAAGGGTTGCCGGATGCACTTTGATACAATTCTAAACTGGTTCTGTAATAATAATAAGATTTAGATATATTGTGTAAGTATAGTCTCAGGGATAACGTCTTATAACTCCATTGATAACCAATCTCATTTCCAGTTTCATTGTAATATGGAATTTCTATTTCCAAAGATTTATTTTGACCATTAAAAAGTAGATCGTTAAATAAACCTTGTTCTCTCCATGGAGAGCCTCCATTTTGAAAAACTTCATCGGTTAAAACCATGTATTGTTTTGTTGTGTCTAGCTCATAATTTGTTGTATCCAAATCTTTTATCTCTAAATATTCATTCACAGAGTAGGTTTCTATTAAATAATAGTTTTGTGAGCTTTCTGGATCGTTAAAATCCATGGTTATTTGTAATCTATCTCCATTTATTGGATCTACTATGGAAGAAGTATCTACACTATTTATTGTTATAGGAGAGGGCAGAGAGTCATAACCTCTAATGTTTGAATAATTAGAGTGGTTTACTTCAAGCTTATAAATTTGGTTTTCTTGGGGGAAAGTTTGACCTACATAAAACCCGTTTTCTTGATGATTTAAGGTCTCAATAATATTCCCATTTCCATCTTTAATATTTACTACTGCATCAGTTATGTTTTGAAATGAATCTGTATCTAAAACACTTCTACTACTACTTACATGTACTTTAAAGGTAGAATCACTTTGAAAAATAGAGTTAATTACCAATTTAGGAATGGTAACATCTC
>CAYREL010000095.1:0-4890 GCA_964423275.1 uncultured Flavobacteriales bacterium
TTTTTAAATAAAATTACGTTATTCTTATTCCCATTACACAAACATCATCTATTTGTTCGCTATTTCCCTTCCAGCTATTAAACTCATCTTTTAATAAAGAAAGCTGTTCTTGGGAGGTATTTACACTTATTTTTTTAAGGAAACTTTTAAATTTTAATGCCATATATTTCTTGTCTTTAATGCCACCAAATTGATCTTGAAATCCATCCGAGGATAAGTAAAGCATATCTCCTTTCTTGACTTTAATTTCTTTTTTAGTAAAGGATTTACTTTTAGCATAGTGAACGGAAACTGGTTGACTGTCTCCTTTTATTGTCATCAATTCATCTTCCGAAACATGAATTAAAGAATTGTAAGCCCCCGCAAATTCTACTTTTTTAGTTTCAGGATTGTATTTGCAAAGTGACATATCCATCCCATCTTTAGTTTCTGATACTTCATCATTTTGTTTTAAAGATTTAATTATTTGTTCTCTCAGAGAATTTAATACTTCTGCTGGATTCTCTATTTTTTTTTCAATAATAATTTCATTGAGTAGAGAATTACCTATCATACTCATAAAGGCACCTGGAACACCATGGCCTGTACAATCTGCTACTGCAATAAATATTTCATTTTTAGCAGATTTATAAACCCAATAAAAATCTCCAGAAACTACGTCCTTAGGTTGAAAGAAAATAAAACTTTTAGGAATTACATCCTCAATATATATACTTGAGGTCATAATAGCATCTTGAATTTTTTTAGCATAAGAAATACTGTCTTTAATTTCTTTTTGCTTGCTTTCTATAACGGACTTTTGTTTTCTTGTTTTGTTGAATTGATTGTAAAGAAAAACTAGAGAAAGCAGTACAATTAGTACAATTATGATTAATCCATTTCTTCTTTGTTTTCCTGACTCTATTTCTGCTTGGTTAAGAATGATTTCGTTTGCATATTTGATACTATCTATCTCTTTGAGTAAAGTAAATTCCTTGTCTAGTTTGAGTTTTAAAAGTTCATTATTTGACTTCATTCCTTCAAGAGAGTCTCTTACGGATAAATACTTGTCAATATTTTCAAGGGCCATCAAAGATTGATCAAGGTTTTTATAATTCTTATAAATCATGTACAAAGTCCATTGATTAGTATGTCCTGAAAGCTCGTTTTGAAAATTTTGGGCTTTTAAATAGTTTTGTAATGAAAGTTCATAGTCTTTATCTTCAAAAAACAAATTTCCTAAAGAATTATAGACAGAACTTAATCCATCTAAATCATTTAGAGACTGAGCAATAGCAATACACTTTTCATAGGTTTTAATTGCTTGATCTTTGTTTTTTTGATTTTTAAAAATATGTCCTTTATATAAAAAGCCCCAGAACTTATGTTTTACATACATCTCTGTTTGTAAATCGTTACAAAGCGAAATTGCTTTATCTAGATAAGTTAAGGAGGAATCATATTGGTTATTGTTAAAATAAGTTTGGCCAATATTTAAAAGAGAAACTTCCAATAATCCTTTGTTGTTCATATTTAGAGCAATATTTTTATTTTCAATAAAAATGTTTAGCGCCTCATCATTCATATCATTTGATTGATACAAAAGGGCAATATTGTTATTTGTAGTGGCAACCCCCTCTAATGCTCCATATTTAGAGTATATCTCTGCTGCTTTTTGATAATAAATTAAAGCGTTTTTTTCATTTCTTTTAACTCTACATAAAGTTCCTCTTAGACTCCAGGAACGAGCTATATATTTATCATTGTTTTTTAGACTTGCTTCATTAAACATTAGGTCTATAAAATGAAAACAAGAGTCAGCGTCTATGTTTCTATAGGTCCAAATAAAATCGTTGATTGCAATAAACCTAGCAGTATCTTCATTGCTTTTATCGTTCCAAACTTCAATTAATGAATCTAACTTTTTATCAATTTCTTGGCAGCAAACAATATGATTAGTTTGAATTACATACAAAAGAAATAAAACAATAATTTTTTTCATCTATATGAATTTAAGTAATAATTTGAAAAAATTGTTTTAATTAAGTATTTACTTTAAATAGCAAAAAAATTAAATTTTAAAAAAATGCTTGTTTTTTGTTTTTTTAGACGTTTTTTGGTCAATAATGATAGGTTTTCGTTGTTTTTAGTCATTTTTTGTTTGAAACAGCAATATAAATTTCACTAAAATAATTCCTTAAAAAATCATAAAATTGATGTGAATGAACTAATAAATTATAGTTTTATATGTAATAATAAATGAAAAGTAAAGAAGGATTTATATTTAAAAAATTTGAGGCAGAAAATCAATCTCCATTTGATAGGCTTTTTGATGTTTTCAAGGAACTAATTACACATACATCGGGAGATTTTGACGAGGCCATCAACTGGCTAAAAGAATTAGATAAAGAGTACAATCTAACCAATGAAGATTACACCATTGAAGATTTTATAGAAGAACTCAAAGAAAAAGGCTACATAAAAGAAGAAATTGACGGTAATGGTGACGGAAATATTTCTTTAACCGCCAAAACAGAGCAAGCAATACGTCAACAAGCATTAAATCAAATATTTGGGAAAATCAAAAAAAATGGAATTGGCAACCATAAAAGCAACAAACAAGGTCAAGGAGACGAACATACTGGTGACTTCAGAGCTTTTCAGTTTGGAGACTCTATAGAAAAAATCTCAGTAACTGAATCTTTAAAAAACGCCCATATAAACCATGGAATTAATGATTTTAAACTTAGTGAAAATGACTTAGTAATTGAAGAATCTTTCCATAAAAGTCAAATGAGTACAGTGTTAATGGTCGACATTAGCCATAGTATGATTTTATATGGTGAAGATAGAATTACACCTGCAAAAAAAGTAGCAATGGCTTTATCTGAGTTTATAAAAACTAGATATCCAAAAGACAGTATTGATATATTAGTTTTTGGTAACGATGCTTGGCCCATTGCAATTAAAGATCTTCCTTATTTGAAAGTTGGACCCTATCACACCAATACTGTTGCTGGCTTGAGTTTAGCGATGGACATGCTTAGAAGAAAAAGAAATACCAATAAGCAAATTTTTATGATTACAGATGGAAAGCCAAGCTGTTTAAGGCTTAAAGATGGCAGGTATTATAAGAATAGTAATGGTCTAGATCCTTATATAACAAATCAATGTTATGCAATGGCTCAGCAAGCAAGAAGACTGCATATTCCAATCACTACATTTATGATTGCCCAGGACCCATATTTGATGGAATTTGTCAAAAAATTTACAGAAGCCAATAAAGGGAAGGCTTTCTTTACCGGGCTACAAAATCTTGGAGAGATGATTTTTGAAGATTACGAGACTAATAGAAAAAAAAGAATAAAATAAAAATGGATTATCAAAAAATTAAAACATTAGCACACCTTAAAAAAGCCAAATACCAACCAAAAAGTATTAAGGACGAATTAAGAGAAAATCTAATTTATAATATTCAAAATAAAATCAATGTTTTCCAAGGTATTCATGGATACGAGAAAAGTGTTATTCCAGAAATAGAACGCGCTATCCTTTCCCGGCATAATATCAATCTTCTTGGTTTAAGAGGACAAGCAAAGACAAGAATTGCACGTTTAATGGTAAATCTCTTAGACGAATATATTCCCTATGTAGAAGGTTCAGAAATTTACGATAACCCTTTAGCCCCTATATCTAGAGCATCTTTAGAACTCACCAAAAAGATGGGTGATGATACGCCAATTTCTTGGCTACATCGTTCTGAAAGATTTGCAGAAAAATTAGCTACTCCGGATGTTACAGTAGCAGATTTAATTGGAGACATTGACCCTATAAAAGCTGCCAATCTTAAACTAAGTTATGCAGATGACCGTGTAATACACTATGGTATGATCCCGAGAGCAAATAGATGTATTTTTGTTATCAACGAATTACCAGATTTACAAGCGAGAATCCAAGTTTCATTATTCAATATTCTTCAAGAAGGTGATGTTCAAATTAGAGGATTTAAACTAAGACTAGAGTTAGATATGCAATTTATATTTACAGCCAACCCGGAAGATTATACCAATAGAGGAAGTATTGTAACTCCGCTTAAAGACAGAATAGGGTCTCAGATTCTTACCCATTACCCCAAAGATATTGAAACAGCAAAAAAAATAACTAACCAAGAAATAAAAGCAACTTTAAGTCAAAAAGAAAACATTTATCTTCCTTCTTTGGCCGCAGACTTGCTGGAAGAGATTAGTTTCGAGGCTAGACAGAGCGAATATATTGATGAAAAAAGTGGAGTAAGTGCAAGACTTAGTATTTCAGCCTTAGAAAACCTTTTAAGCAGTGCTGAACAGCGATTACTTAGAAATAATGAACCTAAAACCACGGTAAGATTATCTGATTTTTCAAGTATTATTCCGGCAATTACTGGAAAAGTAGAGCTTGTTTATGAAGGAGAACAAGAAGGTGCTGAATTTGTCGCAAATAAATTAATTGACAGCGCTATTAAAACTCTTTTTGAAAAGAATTTTCCTAAAATTGAAAAATTGGAAAAACAAGGAGCCAATACACCATATGATGATTTAGTGACTTGGTTTTTCAATGAGGCAAAATTTGAAATACTAAATGGAATTTCAGAAAAAGAATACCAAAAAAAACTTCTATCTATTGAGCCTCTAAACAAACTTTTAAAAGAGTATTACCCTGATGCTTTAAAAGAAGATTTATATTTTTTAAATGAGTTTGTTCTTTGGGGATTGGTTCAGTTCAAGAAACTAAGTAAAGTTGAATATTCTGAAGGAATTGAAATACAAGATCCTTATGGTGACTATATAAAAAATATATAAATTGGGGGATTCTTGCAATTTTGAATAAAAATAGTCTTCCAGAAAAAATAAAATCTAATTTCCAATTTTCTTT
>CAYREL010000096.1:0-4765 GCA_964423275.1 uncultured Flavobacteriales bacterium
TGGCATGTATAATAAAGATTCATTTAATATTTGGAAAACCAATAGAATAATTAATCTACCTGACAATCCAGAATCTAAAAGAGATCTTAAAAATAATATTGAATATCCTTTAAAAAATGAAAGAAAGATTAATAAATACAGTGCCATGGTTAAATATGGTATTTTAGGAACTGTTCAGGAAGCTAAAAGAACATCTAACGAAGAAAAAATAACTTCAAATATTAATTATATTTTTATTGACTACAGTGAAATTGACGATTCTTTAATTGATTTAAATGAAAAGGAAAAAAGATTGTTTTACAACGAACACTCTAACGAAAAGATGTGGGAACAAAGACAAAATTTAGTTTCTTATGACTACTCAATTTTAAAATTTAATCCCTCCAAAACAGATGTAGCAAACTACACTGAAAGAATGGAATCTTTAATCGAAGATTTTAAATCTTCAAAAAACGACTCTTTGTTTGTAGCAAATTATGCAGAAACACCAATGATGGTTCAGTCACCTTATGGTTTAAGGCCAAGTGGGAATTATACCAATCAACCATACAAAGGAGGAAAATTCTCCTCTTTTATTGATCAAAAAATAAGTAATTCTGTTAAAGGAGATATTGTTGGGCCATTTGTCACAGGAGATAAAATTCAATTGGTTAAGATTTATGATACGGGAGAAGAAGAGCAAGCCAAGGTAAGGCACATATTGATTAGTTCTAAAAAAGAAGAATTGGATGATGCTAAAAATAAAAAATTAGCAGATAGCATTTTATACGCAATAAGAAGAGATAGCAGTAAATTTTCTTCCCTTGTAACAAAATATTCTGATGATCCTGGTTCGGTAGCCAACGGAGGTGTTTATTCTTGGTTTCCAAAAGGACAAATGACTGCAGAATTTGAAGAATTTAGTTTTTCTAAAAAAGTAGGTAGATCGGGTGTTGTAAGAACGAATTATGGTTTTCATGTTATTCAGGTTTTAGGAAGAAAAATTGGAACATTTAAGAAAATAGCTATTGTTGACGAAACAATTCAAGTTAGTAAAGCCACTCAAAATGAATTTTATGATTCAGCTGCCCTTGCTCTATATTACAAAGCCGATTCTAATGATTTTGAAACTGCTGCTGATGAGCTAGGTTATGAACTTAAATCTTCAGGATATATTCCTTTAATTTATCCCAACCGTAGAACTTCTGGTCTATATGGTCCAGCAGACTTAAACAGAAATCTTAATATTTCTAAATGGGCTTTTAATAGCGATGTTGGAGACTTACTTGAACCAGAATATATTTCCAATAACCAACTTGTTTTAGCAGTTTTAAAAGAAAAAATAATATCATTCGATAATTCTTATGACAATATAGTTTCCTTAATGGATCCTTTGATGAAAAATAGTCTAAAGGCCAAATACTACATAGAGAATTTCTCTAAGAAATTAGATAGTGCTAATAATATGGATGTAATTTCGGAAATTACTGGAAAAACTGTTGAAACTAAATTTGTGAAATATAGTGATGTAAATATTGGAAATAATACTCAAGAATTAGCCGAACCAAAAGTTATGGCCAATATCTTTAGTCTAAGTCCTGAAGAAATATCTACAATAATTGAAGGTAAAAAAGGACTCTATATTATACAATGCCAAAAAACAAATAATCAAAACAGAGTTGATGAAAATACTGTTATTGAGAAAGCTCAATCTGAAGAAAAAGAAATAAGAACTTTAATCGAACAAGGTTATTACCCTGCACTTTATAACTCTTATAAAGTAAGAGACGACAGAGCAAAAAATATGATTCTTAATAATTAATTTAAAAATTGTTTTAACCTTTCTAAGCTTCTATACTGAATAGCTTCTGCTACATGCTCAATTTTAATATTAACAGAGTAGTCCAAATCTGCTATTGTTCTTGATATTTTTTTAATTCTATTAAAGCTTCTAGCAGAAAACTTTAAAGTCTTTGCAGCATTTCTTAGAAACTCTAAAGTTTCGATGGATAGTTCACAGTATGAAAGAATTTCTTTAGCATTCAAAAGAGCGTTGTTTTTCCCCTGTCTTTTAAACTGAATATCTCTAACTCTTTGGACTCTTTCCTTTATAGTTTCACTATTTTCATCTAAACTACCAACACTTGTCAGTTTTTCAATTGATACAGATTCAACTTCAATTTGAAGATCTATTCTATCTAACAGAGGCTGGCTTAATTTGGAAAGGTATTGTTGAACTTTATAAAAAGATTGACTAGTAGTTGAATTTTCAAAATAATTCCCATTTGGAGTTGGATTCATTGCCGCTACCAACATGATATTTGAAGGGAAATCCACAGAGCCTGAAGCTCTAGAAATAGTTACTCTTCCTTCCTCTAATGGCTGTCTTAAAACTTCTAAAACAACTCTTTTAAATTCTGGCAACTCGTCTAAAAAAAGAACTCCGTTGTGAGCAAGAGAAATCTCTCCTGGTCTTGGGCTGGAGCCTCCACCGACTAATGCCACGTTAGAAATAGTATGATGAGGACTTCTAAAAGGTGGTTTGAAAATAAGATTGTTTTGTTGGTTAAACTTACCTAAGTAAGAATAAATTTTTGTGGTTTCTAGCATTTCAGATTCACTTAAGTCTGGAAGAATTGTTGGGATTCTCTTTGCAAGCATTGACTTGCCCGAGCCCGGAGGCCCAATAAGTAAAATATTATGTGAACCAGCAGCAGCAATTTCAATAGCCCTCTTGGCAACTTGTTGTCCAATAACATCTGAAAAGTTGATTTCTTCAACTTTATGGACTGTTTTAATTCTATTTATTCTTTTTTTAAGGATGAGCTTTTTATCTAAAAAATGATCTATTAATTGTTGTAAACTTTTTACACCAATAATATTTAATCCTTTTACAAGACTTGCTTCTTCTAAATTATTTGCTGGAATGATTATTCCTTTCATCCCTGATTTTTTAGCTTTTATAGCCATAGACAAAACTCCTCTTACTGGCCTTAGAGTTCCATCTAATGACAACTCTCCCATCACTACATAGTCTTTAAATAAGCCAAGTTTAATTTGCCCTGAAGCACAAAGAATACCAAGTGCAATTGGTAAATCATAGGCACTTCCTTCCTTTTTTAAGTCTGCTGGAGCTAGATTTATAATAATTTCTTTTACCGGGATTTTAAAACCAATATTTTTAAGTGCAGCAGATATCCTGTAATGAGATTCTTTAACAGCATTATCCGGTAGACCTACCAGTAAAAACTTTGCTCCTCTTGAAACATTTACTTCAACTTCTACTTTTTGAGCCTCAATTCCCTCTAAGGCGCAACCAATTACTTTCTCAATCATGTTTTTTTGAACAAAGAAAGAATCCTAAGAACTTAAGTTTTTTACGTAGTTAAATTTTTGTGATTATTTTTCCAAATGAATCTATGGTATGATCTAAATCTGGATATGAAATAGCGTCGTTTAAAAAATAGCTTTCAAAAGCACTGGGCGGTAGATATACTCCGCTGGAAAGCATTCCATGGAAATAATTCTTAAAATGAGAATTGTCCCCAGCTTTTGCAGTTTCAAAATTCACTACTGGATTATTTGTAAAGTGAAGCGATATCATGGAACCTATACTGTTGATATGGTATGGCAAACTGCTTTTTGACAATATTTTTTCCAATCCAGCTCTTAAATATGTTGTTTTTTCATTTAAAGAAGTATAAACGGTTGGGTTTGACTTTAAATGTTTTAGCATCGCATATCCAGCAGACATTGCAATGGGATTTCCACTCAGTGTTCCAGCTTGGTAGACAGGACCATCAGGTGCTAGAAAATTCATAACTTCATTGCTGCCGCCAAAGGCACCTACAGGCAATCCTCCTCCTATAACCTTACCATAAGTTACAATATCTGCTTTGACTCCCAAGGTTTCTTGAGCACCGCCTAAAGCAAGCCTAAATCCTGTCATTACTTCGTCAAAAATTAATAATGAACTATTTTGAGTACACAATTCTCTAAGCTGATTAATAAAATTTTTCTCAGGCAAAACACAACCCATATTTCCAGCAATTGGTTCTATAATAATAGCTGCAATTTGGTCGGGATATTTTTCAAATAGCTCTTTAACTTGATTTATATCATTATAATTTGCTAATAAAGTATCGGAAGCTGTTGATTTAGTTATTCCAGGACTATTAGGGACTCCAAAAGTAGAGGCTCCACTTCCAGCCTGAATTAAGAAAGAATCTGCATGCCCATGATAACATCCAGAAAATTTAATGATTTTGTCTCTGTTGGTGAATCCTCTAGCTAATCTCACAGCACTCATGCAGGCTTCCGTACCAGAATTGACAAACCTAACTTTATCGATATTGGGGGCTAAAGAAACCAATAGATTAGCCATTTTTGTTTCCAACTCTGTAGGGATACCATAGGAAGTCCCTTTTTTAGATTGTTCATTAATTGCGTTGATTATTTCGGGATGAGCATGACCTATAATCATTGGCCCCCAAGAAGAAATATAATCTATGTATTTATTGCCATCTTCGTCAATTAAATACGCTCCTAGTGCCTTTTTTATAAAAATGGGGGTTCCTCCAACAGACTTAAATGCTCTTACTGGTGAATTAACTCCACCAGGTATAACTTTCTGAGCTTGTTCGAATAATTTTTTAGATCTATTATTTATGAGTTTAAACATTTTGAGTCCTTAAGATTTAATTCAGTTATATTTGTGAATTAATAATTTAAGAGCCGAATATCGTGACTAATTGGGAATTTTCTTTAGACTGTGCAAGAAAACTTG
>CAYREL010000097.1:0-4726 GCA_964423275.1 uncultured Flavobacteriales bacterium
TTCTCATTATGATTGCAAAAAAAGAAATTATCCGATTAGCACAAGAAAGAATTAACGAACTAGACAATGGAAATTATTTAGTGGATGTTAATATATCTTCTAAGAATGCTATAAATGTAAGAATGGATAATTTACACGGTGGAGTTAGTGTCAAAGATTGTGTTAGTGTAAGTAGAAATATAGAACACAATTTAGACAGAGAGCAGGAGGATTTTGAACTACAAGTTTCTTCGCCAGGTATAGACCAGCCATTTATGGTTCAACAGCAATACTTGAAAAATGTTGGACGAAATGTAACGGTTATTACCATTAGTGAAGAGATTATATCAGGAGAATTAATAAAAGCAGATCAAAAAGAAATTTCTATTAAAGAGATTAAAACAGAAAAAAACAAGTTAACTAATAAAAAACAACAGGTGGAAACTATTCATCAATTATCGATGAGTGAGGTAAGAGAAACTAAATTAATTATATCCTTTTAATTAAATAAAATGAATGCAATAGAACTAATAGACTCATTTTCAGAATTCAAAGAACTAAAGAATATTGACAGAGTCACCATGATGAGAATAGTAGAAGATGTTTTTCGGGCTACTTTAAAAAGAAAATATGGTTCAGATGACAATGTAGATGTTATTATAAACCCCGATAAAGGTGATTTAGAGATATGGCTGAATAGGGAAATTGTCAAAGATGAGGACTTTGAAGACGAAGGGACTCAAATTAAATACTCTGAGGCTTTGAAAATTGAACCAGATTTTGAAATTGGAGAAGATGTTTCACAAGAAGTAAAAGTGGAAGATTTTGGTCGAAGAAATATTTTATCATTACGACAAAATTTAGCATCAAAAGTATTAGAACTAGAAAAAGATAGTATTTACCAAAAATACAAAGAAAGGGTAGGAGATATTGTCAACGGTGAAGTCTACCAAATATGGAAAAGAGAAATTCTAATATTGGACGATGATGGCAATGAATTAATTTTGCCTAAAACAGAGCAAATTCCATCGGATTATTTTAGAAAAGGGGATACTACAAGAGCAGTGGTTTCTAAAGTGGATTTAAGAAATAATAGTCCTGTTATAATCTTATCCAGAACAGCTCCAGAGTTTTTAGCAAGACTATTCGAACAAGAAGTTCCAGAAGTATTCGATGGCCTTATAACCATTAAAAAAATTGTTAGAAATCCTGGGGAAAGAGCAAAAGTGGCAGTAGAGTCTTATGACGATCGTATTGATCCTGTTGGAGCCTGTGTAGGGATGAATGGTTCAAGAATTCATGGTATTGTAAGAGAGTTGAGAAATGAAAATATCGACGTTATTCCGTGGACCACTAATTTACAGTTGTTAATTCAAAGGGCATTGAATCCAGCCAAGATTACTAACATGAAAATTAACGATGACCAGACTAGAGTAGAAGTATTTTTAAAACCAGATGAAGTTTCAAAAGCTATCGGAAAAGGAGGTCACAATATAAAATTAGCTTCAAAATTAACTGAGCTAGAAATAGATGTTTATAGAGAGGGTGCGGAAGATATTGACGATGTAGATTTAGATGAATTTACAGATGAAATTGACGATTGGATTATTGATGAACTAAAAGCTATTGGTTGTGATTCTGCTAAAAGTGTCTTAGAAATTGGCAAAACCGATTTAGTAAAAAGAACCGATTTAGAGGAAGAAACAATAGACGAAATTATAAAGATTTTAAGCTCTGAATTTGAGAAATAGAATCTAGTTAGAAACAACAAATATTATGGCAGTATTAAAAAGGCTAAGTAAGGTTGCAAGAGAGTTGAATGTTGGTATTTCTACCATCGTTGAATTTCTTGGTTCGCAAAATAAAGAGGTCAGTTCCAATCCAAATACTAAAATTGGTGAAGAGTTGTATATGCTTTTATTACAAGAATTTCAAAAAGAAAAATTTGAAAAAGAAAAAGCCGATAATGTTGTTATTGAACAGACCGAAAGAAAAGTAATTTCTATAAACAAGGAAGAGCCCAAAAAGAATGTTGAAAAAATAATTGCCAAAGCAGACAAGCTTTCCGGACCTTCCGTTCTTGGGAAAATTGATCTTACCCCCAAAGTGAAGCCAGCTGAGCCAGTGAAAGATGAACCTGCTGAAAAAGTAGTGTCAAAAGAAAAAGTAGAAGAATCTACATCAAATAAAGCAGAATCTGCTCCAAAATCAGAAACTATTAAAGCAGAGATCAAGAAACTCTCTGGACCAACAGTTCTAGGTAAAATTGAATTGCCAAAAACTCCCGTGAAAGCAAAATCTTCTCAAGAAGACGATCCCAATAAGAGAAAGAGGAAAAGAATAAAAAAAGTAAATGTAGAGAAAGCTGGAAAAAAAGCTTTTAAAGATCAAAAAAGACCTTCTAGAGCACCTCAAAAAACTGAGCCAACACCAGAAGAAATACAAAAAGAAATTAAAGAGACTTTAGCTAGACTAAGCAGCAAGGGGAAATCTAAGTCTTCAAAACTTAGACGTGAAAAAAGACAGGCTATCTCTGATAAAATGGAGATAGAAGAATTAATTACTGAACACGAAAAAAGTACCTTAAAACTCACAGAGTTTGTATCGGTATCAGAGTTAGCTTCAATGATGTCCAAATCTCCAAATGACGTTATTGGCACCTTAATGTCTATTGGGATATTCGCTTCCATAAACCAAAGACTGGACGCAGAAACCTTGACTATGGTTGCAGAAGAGTTTGGTTTTACTGTAGAATTTGTTAGTGCAGATGTAACTGCTTCAGTAGTTCAAGATTCTCAAAATCCTGAAAATATGCAGGACAGGCCTCCAATTGTTACTGTAATGGGACATGTTGACCATGGTAAGACCTCTTTATTAGATTATATAAGAAGCGCAGATGTTACTTCTGGTGAAGCGGGAGGGATTACCCAACATATTGGAGCTTATTCTGTAAAACATAATAATAAAGTAATCACTTTTTTAGACACACCCGGCCACGAAGCCTTTACTGCAATGAGAGCTAGAGGAGCTCAAGTAACAGATGTTTCTATAATTATTATTGCTGCTGATGATAGAGTAATGCCACAAACAAAAGAGGCAATTAATCACTCACAAGCAGCAGGAGTTCCTATGGTATTCGCATTAAATAAGTGTGATATGCCAACAGCTAATCCTGATAAAATTAAAGAAGAATTATCTGCTATGAATATTCTAGTGGAAGATTGGGGAGGTAAATACCAATGCCAAGAAATATCGGCGAAAAATGGCACTGGAATAGACGAATTGCTTGAAAAAGTTCTATTAGAATCGGAATTGTTAGAGTTAAAAGCCGACCCAGATACTGATGCAAAAGGCACAGTTATCGAAGCTTCATTAGATAAAGGAAGAGGTTATGTTACAACACTTCTTGTTCAGTATGGCACAATGAAAGTTGGAGATACATTAATTGCTGGTAAAGAATTTGGTAAGATAAAAGCCATGCATGATGAGAGTGGAAGAACTGTAGAATCAGCAGGGCCATCAAGACCAGTTTCTGTTCTTGGAATGAATGGTGCAGCAAGCGCTGGAGATATTTTTAATGTGCTGGAAGACGAAAAGGAAATGAAGCAAATAGCTTCTAAGAGACAGCAACTTCAAAGAGAACAAGGTCTTAGAACTACCAAGCACATCACTTTAGACGAAATTGGTAGAAGAATTGCTTTGGGAGATTTCCAAGAGCTTAATGTAATTGTAAAAGGAGATGTAGATGGTTCTATTGAAGCACTTTCAGATTCTTTATTAAAATTATCTCAAGAATCTATTCAAATTAATATTATTCATAAAGCTGTAGGTCAAATCACAGAATCAGATATTTTATTAGCATCAGCTTCAGATGCCATTGTTATAGGGTTTCAAGTAAGACCATCTGCTGGAGCAAGAAAAATAGCAGAAAAAGAAGAAATAGATATAAGATTGTATTCTATAATCTATAAGGCTATTGAAGAAATTAAAGAAGCAATGGAAGGAATGCTTTCTCCAGAGTTCAAAGAACAAATTGTTGGAACAGCTGAAATAAGAGAAACTTTCAAGATCACTAAATTTGGAACTATTGCAGGATGCTACGTTACCGATGGTAGAATTAACAGAAACCATCAGGTAAGAATAATTAGAGAAGGAATTGTTGTTTACTCTGGAGAGCTAGGTTCTTTGAAAAGATTCAAAGACGATGTGAAAGAAGTAAAGAACGGTTATGAATGTGGTTTGAACATCGCCAAATACAATGATATTAGAGTTGGAGATATTGTAGAAGCCTATGAAGAGGTAGAAGTTAATAGAAAGCTTTAGTCCTCTTTTTTTTCACTTTCCATCTCAACAGGCAGATAGTATTTTAATTTAATCCCAAAAAAGTTTCCCCTCAAAAATATTGGTTCATATCTATCATATATTTGACCATCATAATAAAATTTTATCTTAGTTACCGCAATTGATGATATAGGAATATTTACTTCTGCTCCTATATAAAATACGCCAATTTTACTACTTCTTTTTTCTATCCCAAGCTCCCCACTTAACGATCCGTTGATCCACCTTGCCCTTTCTGAGTAATGGTCAATAAGAAAGTTAACTCCATTACTTGCTACTGCAGAAGCATAGAAGTCTATATTAAAACCAATAGAGTTTCTCATAAATAAATATTTATTTAATTGAACATAAATTATCCCTTTTATAGGAGAAGAATAATTAACATATCCAAAACTACTGGTATCTC
>CAYREL010000098.1:0-4724 GCA_964423275.1 uncultured Flavobacteriales bacterium
CTGAAAAAAACTGTGTAAAGTTTTTAGATATTGGATTAGATGGCATTCATTTTAGTATTGACAAAAACAAGAAAATTGATGAAAATAAAATAAATTCTATCTTAGAAAAATTAGCACTATAAAATAGTTATTTCATCAAAAAATAACCAACTCGTTCCACCGCTCCCAAGATGCCATTTGGGGCATTCTCCATAGTTTTCTGCCCTAATTTTAATATATCTAGCCTCTACAGGTGTTTTTAATTTTAATTCAAACTGCTTTATAATAGATTCGGAAGAATTATCAGAAACAGAGTGTATTAAAGTCCCAATAGATTTAAATGTTTTTCCATCTTTGGAAGCAAGAAATTCTACTTTCTTAGGTAGCCAAATCCATGAGCGAACATCTTGAATAGCTCCAATATTTAAATAAGTAACTTGCTCTTTAGAACCTAAGTCTACAGTAGATTCAAAATCCTCTCCATAAAACCCTTGCCATCTTCCAGTAAGATAATTATTTGGTCCTCTTAGACCGTCCACCAAAGCATCTTTACCACCAGCATCATACTGGTTACTAAAACTTGTTTCAAGACTTATAGACCTTTTTTTATTAAATTTTATAAAACAAGCAGACTCTATTTTACTTTTCTTATTTCTAAAACTAGAATAACAATAAACAGTATCGGTATCATACAAATAAAAGGGAGAAGTATATAGAGTATAATTAGTTTGATTGGAGGTTTTATAAAAAATATCTTCTATATTTTTTTTCTCAATTTTGATTTCTATAGAGTCTTTAAAAGTATAAGAGAGAGAAATAATTCTTGGAATTGTTAAAATACTATTTGCAGTGTCAATTGAAGTTTTGTAAAAACTCTCAGAACTCCATTCATCGTTTGGCTGACTAGACTTTTCTATCTTAAGAATACCACCATTTAAAATCTCATCAATATGAAGATAATTTCGTTCCAAGTTCTCACCATTTAGAAGTACAGATTTTATATAAATATTAGATGAATCTCCCACTCCATTACAGATAATTTTAAACTTATTTCCATTTTCTAAGTTAAGGGTTACTTCATCGAATAATGGCGTACTTATTATATAATATGGATCTCCAGGATTTAAATCAAATATTCCAATGGAACTCAATACATACCATGCAGACATTTGTCCACAATCTTCGTTTCCAACGATG
The DNA here is from genome assembly GCA_964423275.1 of uncultured Flavobacteriales bacterium. Taxonomy (GTDB): domain Bacteria; phylum Bacteroidota; class Bacteroidia; order Flavobacteriales_D; family Parvicellaceae; genus MED-G20. The sequence goes on from CAYREL010000098.1 coordinate 1,177, forward strand.
CCACTTGGTTGAGCAGAATACATTTCATTCAAAATTTTATTGACCATCTTCTGTGATTTAGAAGAATTCCCAATCATGTTGTATAAATAAGCCATGTGGTGACTTGGTTCGTTTCCGTGAGCATACTGCCCAATTAACCCCGTAATATCGGCTTGTCGCCCGCCAGCTAAAGAAGAATTGACTGTAAATAATTCATCTAGTTTATTTTCAAATCGTTCTTTTCCTTGATGAATATTAATTAGTCCTTCTACATCGTGAGGAACAAAAAAACTATACTGCCAGGAATTAGCCTCAGTATAATTATAGTTTACTTCAGAAGCAATAAATCCAGATTTCCAATTTCCATTTGTTTTTGGTTGCATCAATCCCGAATTTAAATTGAAAATATTTTTGTAGGATTGCGCTCTTTTAACATAAGAATCAATGGTAGTTGTATCGTTGAAGATTTGCGCCATTTTATAGATGCACCAATCGTTGTAAGCGTATTCTAAAGTTTTAGATACTGATTCCGGCTCTTGGAATGAAGAAATATACCCTTTGTTTTTATATTCAGGTATTCCCAATTTTTCTCTATTGGATATTTCTTTCATAGCTGAATATAGTTTTGGATAATTGTCAAAATCTATTGATTTTACATACGCATCTAAAATGACAGAAACCACATGATAACCTATCATACATCCAGTATAATTGGCACATAATTCCCAGACAGGTAATTGTCCCCCAAACTGGTATTGATTTAAAAATGTATTGAGAAATAATGCAGTTTTTTTTCTTTCGATAAGATTATAAAGCGGATGAGTAGATCTAAATGTATCCCACAAGGAAAATACTGTGTAGTTAGCAAGACTATCGTTATGGACTTGCATATCTGTTGCTCTATAATCTCCATTAACATCGCTTACAAGATTGGGAGCAATCATTGTATGGTACAAAGCGGTATAAAATATTTCTTTTAAAGAATCGTTTTTAGAAGATATGTCAATTTTTGAAAGTGCTTTATTCCACTGGTTTTTAGAACTTGATAAATACTTATCAAAATCCCAATGATTTGCTTCAGACAATAGATTTTCTTTTGCATTTTGGGAACTAACTACAGAAACACCTACTTTAACCATAATTTGATTGTTAGGTAAATCATTAAAGCTCAAAAATAATTTTGTTGGGTTCTCTTTATTATAGCTAGTATCAAATTCTTCTGAGAACTCCATATGAAAATAAAAATGTTGCTCGTCTGCCCAAGATTTTGAAATTCTTTTACCTGAAATTTCATTAGAATTAAGAACTTCAATATCCCAATCCAATAAAATATCTCTATGTTCCAAATCCAAAACAATAGCCGGGTTTTTAGTAGTATCTGAAAACGAATATTTGTGAATACCAACTCTTTTTGTTGTTGTTAATTTACAATCAATCCCGTATTTATTTAGGTGTACTTGGTAATATCCTGAAAAAGCAGTTTCGTTTTCTTTTGAGAATTTAGATGAATAATTATTCTCATTACTATTTTTATAGCCGTTGTTAAAACACTTTTCACCCATTGTAGGCATCAATAACAAATCACAATAGTCTCCAATTCCTGTTCCACTTAAATGGGTATGACTAAATCCAAAAATTACAGAATCTGAATAATGGTATCCTGAACAACCGTCCCAACCTTCAATTCTGGTGTCTGGACTTAATTGAACCATTCCAAAAGGAGATGTTGCGCCTGGAAAAGTATGGCCATGGGCCCCAGTTCCTATAAATGGATTAACGTATTTGGCATTCTCTGAAATATTGTTGCTACAACTTATGAAAACAAAACTGAAAACTAATACTTTAAAATATTTCATTTAATTAAATACTTGATATTTTATATTTGACTAATGGCTTAAATCTTCTGCATTGGATGTTAAATTCACGCCCTGCTTTTTTAATTTTTTATTGACTGTCCAGGCGAAGAAAAATAAATAGGCAAAACAAGCTACACCAACCCAATAAGAGTGTTGAATTCCTAATAAATTATTATTGGCAAGCGCACCTTGTAATGTAGAAATAAATCCTCCACCCATAATCATCATAATTAATAAACTAGAAGCTGTATTTGTTTTTTCTTTCAAACCAGCTATCCCTAGAGTAAAGATGCAAGGCCATAATGTACTACAAAATAAACCTACCGAAATAAAAGCAAATACACTTATAATTCCATTAGAAAAAATACCAACTATTGTAGCTAAAATTCCTACTGCAGAATAAATCATAATCTGATTTACAGGATTTCCTTTACTTAATTTATCTGCAATAATTAATAAAATTACCAAACCAATATATGGAAAGAATTGTTGCATTTCATTTCCAGCAATCCAGTTAACAAAAAGAAAAATTCCGAATGCAACAAAAGGGAGGACAAAACCCAACAAAGATTTTAGTTTATTTGAAATATTAAAAGCTCCGGCGGCAGAAGTCCATCTTCCAATCATTAAACTTGCCCAAAAAAGAGAGACAAAAGGAGCTACACCACTTTCGGCAGTTCCCAATTCTTGTTTCATAAATTCAGGAAGATTACTTGCAGTAGAAACTTCAACACCTACATAAAGAAAGATAGCTATCATTCCTAAAATAACTTGAGGGTACTTTAATGTTTCTAGAATATTTCCATTTGAAGAGTTGTTGTTACCATCGTCATTTAGCCTATCTGGAACTGATGAAAATTTAAAAAAGACAGCGGCTATTAAAAATGCGGCACCAAGAAAAAGATAGGGAGTTTGAACTGCTTGTAAGTTTAATTCTGTTTCACCAGATGAAAGGCCTCCAAAAATAGCAAAAGAAACAATAACAGGACCTATCGTTGTTCCAACATTATTAATCCCTCCAGCTAAACTTAGACGCATATTTCCTTTGGATGGATCACCCATTTGAATAGCTAAAGGATTGGCGGCTATTTGTTGCAAAGAAAAACCCAACCCGACAATAAAAAGTCCAGAAATTAAAAGTGGAAATGATTCATTATTGGACGCAGGAATAAATAGAATTGTTCCTAACGCAGAAATTATCAGTCCAAGAGACAATCCATTTCTATAGCCAATTACATTAAGTATATCTTTTTTTAACAAGGAAGAAATTCCAAAATACATAAGGGAACCGACCGTGTAGGCAATATAAAATGCTAAGGATATCAATTGAGATTCAAGTTGACTTAAACTCAAAGCTTTTTTAAATACAGGAATTAATATGTCATTACTAGCTGCTACGAAACCCCAAAAGAAAAAAATGGAGATTAGGGTGGAAAATGCACCAATATTTACTTTTTTGCTCATCTTAATTTATTTTACCTAAAAAAACAATAATTTAATTGAATAACCAGCATAATTTGAATGTAATTCAAAATCAAATCCTAATTTTTTTCATTTGTTTAATTTATATCTGTCTTTATTAAACAATATGATTAATAAATCTTTAATTTGCATTTGGAAATAAATAAAGCATGCAGAATAATAAAATCATCAAAGGGTTTTCAAAATTATCCAAAGAAGCAAAAATTGAATGGATAACAAAAGAATACTTCA
>CAYREL010000099.1:0-4714 GCA_964423275.1 uncultured Flavobacteriales bacterium
TGAAGTACTTTTTTACTCAATCCTGTACCATATCCAGTTATCCATTTTTCTTTAACTAGTTTTAAGGTAGTAGACCATGTTTTTTTTCTGATCAATGTTGAAGATCTTACTTTTTTCTTTTCACCTTTCTCAAAGGTATTGGTAATAATCTCCTTAAATCGATTTTGAATGGTTTCATTTGTGTAAATCACTGTAGAGAATGGAATCATAAGTGCCATAAAATATATAAGTGCTTTCTTACTGATTTTTTTGCTATAAAAAATACAAGCAATAAAAAATAGATGCACTAATATATTGGTTATCCAACCAGTTCTAGAAGATGCAATTAGTATAAAAAACGATAGAAAACTTATTATTATAAAGCTTGAATTTTTAGAAATTTTTAAGTCTTTAATAGGTTTTAAATTATTTAAATAAATTAATCCAATAACAAAATTTAAGTACATAGTAAAATATCCAGGATGATGAAACAAGGATATTGAAGTGTATTTGATTGCATTTAGATCATTTAATAAAAAGTAGGATACTGTAACGTTAACAACACAAAATAAGGTAGCTGTTAAAGAGCCGTAGATGAAAAATTTTAGAATTCCTGCCAAATTAATTTTGTTGGATGGATAACCAATTAAAATTAGAATGGGGAGTATAAATAATGTGATTTTTGTAATAATATTTCCTACATATTCATCGATTTTATTTAATAATAACAGTTGAATAAATGGGAGCAACCACAAACCCATAATACTTAATTTAATCCAGTTTTTTTTGATTTTTAGTTGGTTATAGTCTCCATAAATTAAACATGTAACAGAAAAGATAACCATAAGAAAACGAACTGTGGTTTTTTCTAGTGGAAGAAGAAAAGGAATCAATAGTAAAAGAAAGTTTAAAATTCTTAATTTATTGAAATATTTCACAATTGAATTTGTCATTAAATAAATTGAGTTTCTCTAGTTAGCAACCAAGTGTTTTGTAAATATTAATAAGTTTAAATTCCTCATTAGTCCAGTTGTATTTTTCTTTCACAAGACGACTTCCGTTTTGTCCCATTTCTTTTGCTTTTTCAGGATTTGTTAAAATAAATTCTATTGCTTTAGCAATCTCATTGGGATTTTCAGGATCTACACATATTCCACAATTATTTTCATCTATTATATCTTTATATAGTTTGAAATTAGAGGTGATTACAGGAAGACCAATGGCCATATATTCGAAAATCTTGGTAGAATACGATTGAGTATAGTTGCTTATTGGTTTAAGAATACTTAAGCCTATTTTTGAATTTTGGGAATATTTCAATCCTTCAATCAAAGGCAAACTTCCATAAAGTTTAAAATTTCCTTTAACATCATTAAGGTCCTCATTATCAATTAAAATTTTATCAAATGGCCCGATAAAATGTGCAAAAATATCCGGTATTTTCAGTTTTAAAATTTTCAATGATTTTGTTAAAACATCAAAACCTCTATTGTTGGTTATTCCTCCTATGTAGAATATTTCATTTTTTGTTCTATTCTCAGAATAAAATTTTTTCAAATGATCTATTTTAGGCATGTTTAGAACCGTAACTAAATTTTTATTTAAAGTTGAATAATATTTTTTGTAGGAATGCTCAGCAATTATTAGAGCATCAAATTTTTTTAGTTTTTTAATTTCATAAAGTCTATAAATTTTAGAAATTATTTTTCTTAGAATTTTTGGAATATATTCTTTACTTAAGATTTGTAATGCAATATTTTCATGAATATCAAATATTACTTTCTTACCTTCTTTTTTTAATTTTAATCCTATTCTAATTAGTTCTGGATCATGGAAATGATAAATGTCGCAATTAAGTTCTAATGCTTTTTTATAAACATCACTAGTCGTTTTAAATATTCTTCTAAATCTATTTTTTTGTTTTCCCACATCAAAAATTGAAATATCATCTTTGATTTCATTTCCAAGACCATCTGCTATTACCAAGCTTACTTTCCTATTATCACTTACCAACGAATGGCATTGCTTATAAAAGATTCTAGTGTCAAATCTATGGTGAGCAGAACTTAAGTGACAAACTTTAATCATGTCTTTAGCTTTAGTTCCTTAAAGTGAAAAATAGAAATTGCATACAAAGCAAAAAGTACTCTTAAATCCACAATTGAAGATGACTTCATTGCATTCAAAAACAGAATAATCGCTGATAAAAGTGCAAAGTTTGTTAAATAACCTTTAAATATTTTAATATTTGTTAATACCAATCCAAAGACTATAAGTAGTCCAATTATACCTAACTCAAAGAAAATTTCTAAAATGATATTGTGTGGATAAAGTCTTTTGTCTTCATTACTAAACTCTTTAGAAAAACTTCCTAATCCATAGCCTAGAAGTAAAGATTTTGAATTTTTAAAAATTTTTTCTTTTGAAAAAATAAAATATTCTATTCGTTTATTGTAGGAATAATTTTTGTCTTTAGTAGAATATTGCTGGTCATTTTCTTCAAAATCAATTTCTGTATTAGAAGATAAAACTTCAAACCTATAAACGGTTCTTTTTATTATCTCTTTGTAATTACTAGAAGTTAAATAAAATGCTCCGTTTATAAATAGAATTACAAAAACAGATTTTATTAATTGTAGTAGTATTTCTCTGTTAATTTTTTTAGTTATTAAAAGATAAATACTTAAAATAGCAAGGGAAAAAAAACCCATTATAATTGGGAATCTCCCAGCAAATAAAAGAATTAGATTAATGGACACTAACAACATATATATTATTCTTTTATGATTTTTAAGATGAAAAATTAAAAAAATATTTGCCGCTAAAAACTGACCTAAAGTAAGGTACCACCCTTGGATATATACTTCATTAAAGTAAGCTTGGAAAGGGAAGTTTTTTGAAAGTGAGTTGGGGTTGATGATTAAAAAAAACAAGCTAAAAAAGAAAAGAAAAAAGGAAAAATACAACGTAAATTTCACAACATTTATTTTATTGACAATAAGCACAGAATAAAAGGCTAATAAGTTGGTTCCTAAAGCTACAAGCTTATACCAAACATAATTTTCAGAGGAGGTGTAAAAGGTAGAGATAAAGCACCAAATGAAAAATAGAATTAAAAAGACATGTTTTGTGAATTCATTTTTAAGTCTTTTAATAGAATACTCTTTTTTCATCAAAACCATAGTGACTAATAGTCCACCAAAAATTATTGTGAATGGAACTGAAGTAGATTTGTCTCCCGAAAATGAGAAAAATAAACTTTTAAACATCCCTGATAAAAGAAACAAAACTAGAAATAGTTCGATATCTATTTTTCTTAAAAAATTAATCACTTATTTAGTATAAAAAAATATCTATAACTAATTTAGGTATTCTGAAGACATATAATTTTACCAAAATAAGATGTTACAAACATCTCATTAATGAAATTTTGAATTTAAGAATTGGTTTTAAAGTAATTCCAATACCATTCTATAGCAGAATTCAATCCTTGTTTTAAATTGTGAGTAGGATGATAATTCAATAATTTTTTTGCTTTTTCAATCGATGCCAATGAATGCTTTACATCCCCAATTCTTTCTGAACCGTTCTTAATTTCGATATTTTTTATTTCAGAATCAAATTCAGAAAGTAAGTCTTTTAAATTTTCAACTAATTCTTTTAAAAATGACTGATCACCACAAGCCACATTGTAAACTTGATTTAATGCTTCTTGGTTTTTGGTAGTTGCAGCCAATACATTGGCTTGAATAACATTGTCTATATATGTAAAATCTCTACTTTGAGACCCATCTCCATGGATTACAGGTTCTTGATGATTAATAAATGCTTTGATGAATTTTGGTATTGCTGCTGCATATGCACCATCAGGATCTTGTTTTCTTCCAAATACGTTAAAGTACCTTAATCCAATAAGTTCTAATCCATATAGATTAGAGAACACTCCAGCATACAGTTCATTTACATATTTAGTTACTGCATAAGGAGATAAAGGTGAACCAATTTCATTTTCAATCTTTGGAAGTTTTTTTGAATCTCCATAGGTTGAAGAACTTGCTGCATAGACGACTCTTGAGATATTTTCTTGTTTTGCAGCCCATAAAACATTTAAAAAACCGGTAATATTAATATTGTTGGTTTTTAAAGGATCCTCAATAGATCTTGGTACAGATCCTAAGGCTGCCTGATGAAGTATAATGTCAATATCTTTGCATGCTGTTAAACAATCTTCCAAATTGGTGATGTCTCCCTCGACCATTTTAAAGTTTGGATTGCTTAGAAAACCTTCTACATTTTCTTTTTTTCCAGTTATGAAATTATCTAAACAAGTAACCTTGTTATTTTTATTCAACAAGTATTCTATGATATTACTTCCTATAAATCCTGCTACTCCAGTTACAAGTACTTTTTTATTTTTTAATGACATAAAGTATTTCTAATTTTTTTTAGTCTTCTAATTCATCTCTTAGATTTATAATTTCCTTGCTTAGTTTCTCAATTTCTACAGAATTATTTTTAGTAACTGAATCGTTCGCGTATTCTAAGGCTGTCATGGCCAGTAAATCTTGCATATCATTTACTGCATAATTTTCCTTAAGATTTTTAATGTTATTTTCAATTTCAGAAACAGATTTCCTTATTTTCTCTTCATCTTCCCTGTTTATTGTCAATGGATAGGTTCTGCCTCCAATTACTACTTTAATAGAAAGTTCGCTCATGTTTTATTTATTTAATA
>CAYREL010000100.1:0-4649 GCA_964423275.1 uncultured Flavobacteriales bacterium
TAGGATTTCAAGCAATTGGACAGTTTTTTGGAGCTGAACTTCATAATTTGAAAAAGGTTAGACACGGTATTCAAACCCAGTTAGAGATTTTAAATCACGATTTTCTCTTTAAAAATGTTCCAAACAACATAAATATTGGCCATTACCATTCATGGGTAATAAAAAATATCCCAAAACAACTAAAAATCACCGCTTTAGATTTCGAGAACTATGCTATGGCTTTTAGACATACAGATCTTAAAATATCTGGTATTCAGTTCCATCCAGAAAGTATATTGACAGATTATGGAAAACAAATTCTTCAAAATTGGATTATAAGTTAAAAAAAAGCAATATTGTATCACAGTTTTAAGAATGTAAAATTACTTTTGTAACTGTAATTAGAATTATGGAAATTTCAAAAACATACGATCCTTCAGAATCAGAAGACAAATGGTATAAAATATGGACAGAGAAAGGTCTCTTTAATTCAGAACCTGACGAACGAGAATCTTATACTGTGGTTATTCCTCCTCCCAATGTTACTGGCGTATTACATATGGGACATATGCTTAATAATACCATTCAAGATGTTTTGGTAAGAAGAGCTAGAATGTTTGGTAAAAATGCTTGTTGGGTTCCAGGCACCGATCATGCATCTATTGCTACTGAGGCTAAAGTTGTTCAAAAGTTAAGGGCAGAAGGTATTAAAAAAGGAGATTTGTCTCGGGAAGAGTTTTTAGAGCATGCTTGGGAATGGACCCATAAGCATGGCGGAGTAATTCTCAGCCAACTTAAAAAACTTGGTGCTTCATGTGATTGGAATCGAACCAATTTCACAATGAATGATAAATACTATAAAAGTGTAATAAATGTTTTTTGTGATCTTCACCAAAAGGGTTTAATATATAGGGGAGAAAGAATGATTAACTGGGATCCTCAAGCTAAAACTGCTTTGAGTGATGAAGAAGTTTTTTATAAGGAAGTAAATTCAAAACTCTACTACTTAAGATATAAAATTGAAGGTTCAGATGATGAGTGGGTGAATATCGCTACCACTAGGCCAGAAACTATTCTTGGAGATACTGCAATTTGTATTAACCCAGAAGATGAAAGATATACCTCCCTTAAGGGCAAACGAGCCATTGTTCCTCTTATTAATAGAAGTATACCAATTATTTTTGACAATTATGTAGATATGGAATTTGGTACTGGTTGTCTTAAGATAACCCCAGCCCATGACCCTAACGATTATGAATTGGGTAAGAAACATCAATTGGAAGTAATAAATATTTTAGATTCTTCTGGAAGTTTAAATAAAAATGCAAAATTATTTGTAGGCCAAGACAGGTTTGATGTAAGAAAGTCTATAGCGGATGAACTAGATAGTTCTGGTTACTTAATTAGAATAGAAGACCACATAAATAAGATTGGATTCTCTGAGAGAACAGATGCTATTATTGAACCAAGATTATCTCTTCAGTGGTTTTGTTCTATGGAGAAATTAAGTATTCCAGCCTTAGAAAACGTGATGAACGATACAGTTCAGTTCCACCCTTCAAAATTTAAAAATACTTACCGTCACTGGGTAGAGAATATAAGAGATTGGTGTATTTCTCGACAGTTGTGGTGGGGACATCAAATACCAGCATTCTTTCATGGGGACGGAAAAGAAGATTTCATTGTTGCCCCCACTAAAGAAGAGGCTTTAAAGAAACTTAATAGTAAATCAGATAAACAATATAATTTAGACGATTTAGTTCAGGATGAAGATGTGATGGATACATGGTTTTCTTCTTGGATATGGCCTATTGCTGTGTTTGATGGCTTTTCAAACGATAAAAAAGAATTAGATTATTATTATCCTACAAACGATTTAGTTACAGCCCCAGAAATAATGTTTTTTTGGGTTGCAAGAATGATTATATCTGGATATGAATATGTTGATAAGCCACCATTTAAGAACGTATATTTTACTGGGATTGTAAGAGACCAGTTGGGTAGAAAGATGTCAAAATCTTTGGGGAACAGTCCAGATCCATTAGAATTAATTAAAAAATATGGAGCTGATGGGGTTAGGGTAGGTATGCTTCTTTCTTCTCCAGCTGGAAATGATTTATTATTCGATAGAAATCTTTGTGAGCAAGGAAGAAACTTTACCAACAAACTATGGAATTCCTATAGATTAATTCAAACTTGGACTGTCTCTGATGAAATTGAACAAGAAGGATCCTCATTAATTGCTTTAAAATGGATTGAATCTAAAGTTTCTCAAAACATAGTTAATATAAATAGCTCTTACGACAAATTCAGAATTTCAGAAGCTCTAATGTTGACCTATAAAACTATTTGGGATGATTATTGCTCTTGGTTTCTTGAAATGATTAAACCTGATTACCAGCAACCAATCGACAGAAAGACTTATGATTCAGTAGTTTTAGTTTTGGAAAAACTACTTAAAATAGTTCATCCATTTACCCCATTTATCGCTGAAGAAATTTGGCAACAATTAAAACCTAGAAATAATACTTATATTGTTAATGCGAAATGGCCAGAAGAAATTATAGAGGATTCCACAGTTTTAGATGAATTTCAAAACTTCCAATCAATAGTTATGGGAATTAGAAATTTAAGAAAAGAGAAAAATATTTCTAATAAGGTTCTTTTAGAGCTAAATGTTAAAGTAAATACCAACTGGTCCAATATATTTGACTCTTTACTTTTAAAAATATGTAATTTATCAAGTTTAGTTTTTACAGATGAATCAATTTCAGAAGCTTATTCTTTTGTAGTTAATAATAACGAGTTTTTTGTTCCTTTTACTGAGTCAATTGACACCAAAACAGAGATTTCAAAAATCGAAATTGAAATTCAAAAAAAGAAAGGCTTCCTTGAAAGTGTTATGAAAAAACTTAATAATTCGAGATTTTCCGAAAATGCTCCTAAACAAGTGGTGGATTTGGAAATCAAGAAAAAAAATGATGCTGAAAAACAAATTAAAATTTTAGAGGAAAGAATTGACAGGCTGTCCTCCTAAAAATTATTTTCAATAATGAAAAATGTATTGTTTCTTTCATCATGGTACCCAAGTAGAGTTCATACAACTTTAGGGAATTTTGTGAGATACCATGCTTTGGCTGCTTCAAAATACAATTCAATTAATGTACTTTATGTAGTAGCAGACGATAATGTGAAAGATTATGAAATTAAGTATTTCCAAGATCATGAACTTAAAACAACTATTGTTTATTTTAAAAGAGGATTTTTTAAGTATCTAAATTATTTTATTGCTTTTACAAAAGGATTTCAATTCCTTAAAGAGAAAAACAAATTAAAATTTGATATTGTTCATATGAACATAATGCATCCAGGCATTTGGCAGGCACTTTATTTAAAATGGAGATATAAAATCCCTTACATTGTTTCTGAAAATTGGCATGGTTTTCAGGATTTAGCAATGTATAATTTAAGTTTTTTGGAAATGAAACTTATTAAGCTTGGCTTTAGGTTTTCATCTGTTATTGCCCCTGTTTCTCATCAATTAAAAAATTGTATGATCAATGCCAATTACCAAGCAGATTATAAAATTATTCCAAATGTGGTAGATACTGATAAATTTCATATTAGAGAATTAGATATCAATAATAATAACTTCACTTTTTTACATGTTTCTACTCTGGATGATTCTATTAAAAATGTTTCAGGAATAATAGATGCTTTTGAAAAAATAAATCACAAAAATATTGAGCTAAAAATAATTGGAGATGGTCCTACTGATTGGATCATTAAAAAAGTAAGTACTTTAAAAACAAAAAATGTGGTAGTAGTTGAATCTGAAAAAACTCACGAACAAATTGCTGAAGAAATGCAAAAAGCAGATGTTTTTGTATTGTTTAGTAATATTGAGAATCTTCCACTTGTTTTAATAGAATCTATTTCCTCAGGAACTCCATTCATTGCAACAAAAGTGGGAGGTATTCCAGAATTATTTAACAATGAATTAGGAAGATTGGTGGATGCTGGAAATATTGATCAACTATTAAATGAAATGAATTTCATGGTAGAAAATCCTAATTTTTTTAATTCTTCTATTATTAGGTCTTATGCAACAAAGAATTATTCAAATGAAGAAGTTGGTAAACAGTTTAATGATTTATATATTGAAAACTGCAAATAAATTAACAAATTAAAAAATATGTCAGACGATAAAAAGATAATTTTTTCTATGGTTGGTGTTGGTAAGCAAACACCAGAGGGGAAACAAATTTTAAAGAATATTCATTTGTCATTTTTTTATGGGGCAAAAATTGGAATTTTAGGATTAAATGGAGCAGGTAAATCTACCGTAATGAAAATTATTGCAGGAATAGATAAGAATTACCAAGGTGATGTTGTTTTTTCTGAAGGATATACTGTAGGATATTTAGCTCAAGAACCCGAGTTGGATGAAAATTTGACTGTCAGAGAAATTGTTCAGCAAGGTGCACAAGAGACAGTGGATTTATTAAAGCAATACGACGATATAAATAACAAGTTCATGGATGAGGAAATCATGAATGACTCTGATAAAATGAATGCACTAATTAAACTACAGGGAAAAGTTCAGGAGCAAATCGACCAATTAGATGCATGGGATTTAGATTCAAAGCTAGAGCTTGCAATGGATGCTT